>WBUQ01000070.1 GCA_008933635.1 Desulfobulbaceae bacterium
CTGTATCGGCCGGTCCAGACCGGCAAACAACCGGACTTCGCCGCCACCTCCCTCTCCGCCGGAACCGCATCTCGCTCAATTCGCACGTATCAGTGCCCTCAGGGAAAAAATACTGGGAAAAGCCGGGAAATGATGCGAGTGGGAATGCGCAGGGGAGGCTGACACATTTGGTTGTAAATAAAACAATTTCCCTTTATTATCAAGGCAAATCTCTGACTTTTGGCTTGACACCGACCAAGGAGAACCGTAAATATCCAAGTTGATCTGGATCGGTGGTATCATCCTCCGGAGATCGATTCTTTCAATCGCCGATCAGTTTCATCCCCGGGAGGAAAGGCTTGATCTCTTCTGACAAGGAGGTGACAGGACTGCACGATTGCCTGGTCCGTCGGACTGCAACCAAGACATCCAAATGTCCTCTTCAATGAAATCTCTCACAAGGAGTCTCCAGTGATATTGCACTCCCCACAACTTCAACGAGGCAAACGATACCTCACCGCATCCGCTCTCACCCTGTTCGTTGTCGGCGCGACACCCGCTCTGCTCCAGGCCGAAACGGTTGCGACCGAGGAATGGAACATCTCTGCCGACAAGATAACCCGCTACGAGGACCCGCAGAGCGTCGTTGCCGAAGGCAATATCATCCTTGAAAAAAGGGAGAAACTGCCTCCCCCCCTGCCGGAGTCGCAAGTCGCAGAAGGCATGACAGACTGGAGTGAACTGCTGGGTGAAGCACCGTCACAGAAAAAAGAAAAGACGGCTGAAGAGGTGGAGGCCGCCCCTGCCGCCGTGATGAAGACGACCGTGACCATCAAGGCAGACTGGATGGTGTATGACACCACCCTGCAATCGATCAAAGCCCGCGGCCATGTCTCGATCGACAACGGCGAGGACGTGCTCACCGCCGAGCAGGCCAGCATCGACCTCAACAAGGAAACCGGCACATTCACCAACGCCACTGTGGTCCGGAGCGACAAATCGCTGCATCTGGAAGGAAAGACTATCGAAAAGACCGGGGTCAATACCTACAATATCGGCGACGGCTGGGCCATCACCTGTAAGGTCGAAAAAGGTGAAACGCCCCCATGGAGTTTTGCCAGCAAGAGCACGAAGGTCGAACCGGGCGGATATGCCGTCCTGAAACACGCCCGCTTCAACGTCAAGGGCGTGCCGATCTTCTACACCCCCTACCTGATCGTGCCGGTCAAAAACACCCGGCAGACCGGTTTTCTCTATCCTGAAATCTCCACCTCAAGCAACAACGGTTTCGGCTTGAATCTGCCCTTCTTCTGGAATATCTCCGATTCAGCCGACGCCACCTTCTATCCCCAGTACTTCGCCAACCGCGGTTTCATGCCGGGTCTTGAGCTGCGATACGCGACCGGTGAGATGGAAAAGGGCACCATCGTCGGTACCTGGCTCGACGACGACCTCTCCGACCCTTCAGAGACCGAGTATTACCAGGATACAGGTTTTACCCACACCAACAGTGAGCGCTACTGGGTGAGGGGCAAGGCGGACCATACCTTCGGCGAAGACTGGCAGACCCGTCTCGATATCGATGTCGTCTCGGATCGCGATTACCTGACGGAATTCAACTCCGGTGTCAACGGCTTCAACAGGACCAGCGAACGTTTTCTCAACGAATATGGCCGTGATTTTCAGGATAAGGAAGAGACAAACCGCAACAACACTCTCAAGGTCCTGAAATCGTGGTCGGGCATGTCCCTTGAAGGGACATTGCTCGGGGTCAACGATGTCCGTACGGTGGAGAGCAGCCCCACCCCGTTGTGGAAACTGCCCAGTTTCAACTTCGATGGCTACCTGCCGATCGGCGAAACCAACTTCAGCTTCGATTGGGAAACCGAGTACGTCAATTACTGGCGGGAGGATGGCGTCGGCGGACACCGTTTAGACCTCTATCCCACCCTCAGCACACCGGTTCCGCTCAGCCAGTATCTGGAATCCCGGGCCGAGGTCGGGGTCAGGGATACCTTCTACCTCGTCAACACCTATGGCGACGGGGAATGGACCAATGACGACCAGCAGAACCGGTTGCTGGCCGATTTCGAGATGGAAGTCGGAACCACCCTGTTGAAGAATTTCTTCGACGACGCCAGCCAGAACAGCGGGTTCGATCATCAGGTTCATCCATTTGTCACCTACCAGTACATCCCCGATGTCGACCAGGACGATCTGCCGATCTTCGACAGCGTCGATTCCGTCGAGGACATGAACAGGGTTCTCTACGGCGTCGACAACTTTTTCAACCTCTTTGACAATTATGCCACCGGCAATCCTTCTCTGGACGAATATGCCTTTGTCAAGATCAGCCAGTACTATGATCTCCGCAGCGAATATTCCGACGTGGCCTTCTCCGATGTCTTTGTCAGGACCGGTCTGACTCCGACACAATCACTGCTGTTCGAGTACCAGACCGATATCGACGCCTACGGTGAAGGATTTGTCGCCCATTCGTTCCAAGGGACCTATTATACGAAACGAGGGGATTTCTATAGCATCGACTACAGCTTCAATGACGATGCCTCGATCGAACAGATCAACGGCACTGTCGCCACCCATCTGTTCGGCAACTGGAGCGCGATGCTCGACGTCGAGCATTCCATCTCCCATGACGAGACCAACGAAGCCGAGGTTTCATTGACCTACCAGGCTCTGTGCTGGTCCGTCTCCCTGGAATCGAGCTATACCCCGGAAGACACGGCCTTCATGCTCGTCTTCAATCTCGCCAATATCGGCGGGGAATTCGGTCTCGGCAATTAATCGCCCGGACTCAGAATCTTTCCTGGCGGCCCTGGGAAAGCCGTCAACCGGTTTTCCCAGGGCCGCCAGGAAAGGCAAGTGACCATCCCTCATGCACCACGATGTCTTCAACGGCGATGCCGACGGTCTGTGCTCTCTGCTGCAGCTGAGACTGGCCACCCCCCTGCCGGAAGCGACCCAGATCACAGGAACCAAACGGGACACCCAGCTGCTGTCAAAGATCCCGGATATCCGCGACAGCTCGATAACGGTGCTCGACGTTTCCCTGGACAGCAACAGGAGTGCACTCGAACACCTGCTCCGCTTAGGTAATTCGGTCCTCTACATCGATCACCACTTCGCAGGCGACATACCGCAATCCGGCTTGCTGACGCCCCATATCGATCAACGATCTGATGTTTGTACCTCTCTGCTGGTCAATTCACTTGTTGAGGGAAAGTACGCCCCTTGGGCGGTATGCGGTGCATTTGGCGACAATCTGCACAAACCAGCCCGCAAGCTGTCACAAGCCCTCTCCCTGCGGGAAAGGGACGTGCAGCAGCTCCAGGAAATCGGTGAGCTGCTGAACTATAACAGCTACGGTGAAACAATCGCGGATCTGCATTTTCATCCATCCATCCTTTACGCCGAACTTGCGCGGTACCGCGACCCATTCGAATTTTACTGCCATGCACCGTTGCTGTCCCAGCTCCGCCAGGGATTCCATGACGACCTGGAACAGGCCATGCGAATCGAGGAGGATGGACGACCCGGAAAAAACCGGGTATATTTCCTTCCTGACTCCGCATGGGCCCGACGTGTTTCGGGAGTTTTCGCCAATCGCAGGGCTACAGAACAGGCCGAGATCGCCCACGCCCTGATCACCAGCAACAGCGATGGCAGCTGGAGAGTCAGTGTTCGGGCGCCGCTCAACGATTGCCGAGGGGCTGACATCCTGTGCAGAAAATACCCCACAGGTGGAGGCAGGGCCGGAGCGGCCGGGGTAACTCGCCTGCCAGCCGAGTTGCTCGACGGTTTTCTGGCTGAATTCCAGCAGACGTATCGGTAACCTGGCTGCAAGCGCCTTCCCGGCACACCAACCCGCAATCACTTTTCCTATCTTCAATGCAAAGAGGCACGCCTATCTTCACGTACATTTGCCGTCTGATCAAACCAGTCTCCCGCTGCTGCACCTGCCTCCTGCTGCTCATTCTCGGCACCTGCCTGCCTCTGTCCGCCCAGCAGCCGCCGAAGGCAGCTGACCTTGTATTAAACAATCAACCAATTGATATAACTAAGGAAAACTACACCAAACTGTTCCGTGAACTGCGCGAGAGGCATGGCTTTTCACAGCAGGAACTCGACACACTCTTTCAACATGTCGCCATCGACAGGAAGGTGCTTGAATTGATGGACAAGCAGTGGGAGGCAAAGCCGTACTATGAATACTGGCCGCTCTTCATCACCCCATCCGTCATCGCCACCGGAAAGAAAAAACTGAAAGAATACAAGACATTGCTCGACAGGATCGAAGCCGAAATCGGTGTTGACCGGGAGTATGTCATTGCCATCTGGGGAATCGAATCGAGATTTGGCGCCAATCACGGCAAATACGGCGTCTTCCGGACATTGAACACGCTGTTCGACGCGTACCCCCGTCGCTCCAAATTCTTCCGCGACCAGCTCATCCACTTTCTCCTCCTTTGCCGGGAGAACCAGATCAACCCGCTTGAAGTCAAAGGCTCCTATGCCGGGGCGTTCGGACAGACCCAGTTCATCCCCTCGAGTTTTCAGGAATATGCGGTCAGCTTCGACGGCGACAGCCGGCGCGATGTATTCGGCTCCATCGATGATATACTTGCCTCGATCGCCAACTATCTCCACCGGTTCAAATGGACCCTGGATGCCCCCGTCTACGTCGAGATCGGCAACCAGCTCCACTCCGACAGGCTGGTGCAGGCGAATAGTGCAGGACGCAAGGCACTGGTCGGCTGGCGGGAAGTGGCCAGCACTCAGGGACTGGCCATCCCCCGTCCCCCTCTGGACCAGGGCCTGACGATCGTCGGACTGGAGATTCATCCCATGGAAGGAGGAGGTTTCCGCTATATTGCCGGCTATCCCAATTTTCAGGCCATCACAGCCTGGAACAATTCCAACCGGTATGCCATGGCGGTATCGGAACTGGCCGAAGCCCTGAACGGCACGCCCTGAACCTCGGCATTCGCATAATGGCGGGAATCAGTCTCAAATCGCTGGCAACGTCGCTCAACCCGGTCTGCTGCTGTCTCTGCCTCGCCCTCATCCTGATCCCATACCGCGTCGCGGCCCTGATAACAGTCTCGGGCGAAGCTGAAGCAGACTTCACCCTCGTCGACGACGCCGACCGCCAGTCTCTCGTCACCGCCGCCCGGCATCAGATTCAATACCTGAGGCAACTCCCGGACAACAGACAGCTCAACCTGGCCAACAGGACAATAACCCTCGACCAGCTGCGCGCCACGATGGAATCATTCTTCACTATCGTCAGCCGCGAGCAATCACTGAACAGGATCAGCGAACGGTTGAGGAATGAGTTCGTCCTCTTCCCGGTCACCTCGCCGGCTGATTCCGAAAACGACCGAAAGGTATTGGTTACCGGCTATTTCGAGCCGGTTCTCGAAGGGAGCCTCAGCCCCGGCGGCCTCTACACCTATCCGCTCTTCAAGCCTCCTTCCGACCTGGTCTCCTGGAAATCAGGAGATCGGACGATGGTCGGGCGAAGAGGAAAATCCGGTCTCGCCCCGTACTGGACAAGGAGAGAAATCGAAAGAGAATCCAGACTTGCCGGCCATGAACTGATCTATCTGCAGGACCCTGTCGAAGCCTTCGTCCTTCAGGTGCAGGGATCAGGAAAAGTGCGTCTCCCCGACGGCTCGCTGCGGCCGGTACGATTCGCCGCATCAAACGGGCATCCCTACCGCAGCATCGGGAAACTGCTGGTCGAAGAAGGCAGGTTGACGCTGGAGGAGGCGACTCTGCCCGGCATCGAGAAATACCTGCGCGACCATCCGGAGGACATGTGGCGTGTCCTCCATGCCAATCCACGTTATATCTTCTTCGACTGGGGAAAGGATGGGGCAGTCCGGGGCAGCACCGGTACAGTACTGACGCCGGGAAGATCGATCGCCGTCGATCCCTCGGCGGTGCCGCTGGGATCCGTCGCCTTCATGATGACTCGTACCCCGACTTTCGATGAGGCCGGCAGGCTGACCGGATGGCAGCCCCTCCGGCGCTTTGTCTTTCCACAGGACAGTGGGGCCGCGATCAAGGGGCCCGGACGGATCGATCTCTTCCTCGGCAGCGGCCGTGAGGCCAGACTCGCAGCCGGCCTGATGCGGGAAGATGGCGCCTGTTACATCCTCCTGAAAAAATAGGCTACGGTGCCTGCCATGACCACCGCCATCGTTACCCTCACGACGGATTTCGGCCTCTTGGATGAGTATGTCGGGGCATTGAAAGGAGTGCTGCTGTCACACCTCGCCAGTCTCACGGTCATAGATATCTCCCACGCGATCCCGCCTCAGGATATTCTGCACGGCTCCATGATCCTTGCCCATTCCGTGCCGTTCTTTCCGCAGGGCACCGTGCACCTGGCAGTCGTCGATCCCGGAGTCGGATCCCGCCGGCGGATCGTTGCCATCCGCGCCGGCGGCCAGTTGCTGGTAGGACCCGACAATGGGCTGTTCACGCCGTTTCTCCGGAACGAGACAACCCAGGTCCACCATGTCACCAATGACGCCCTGTTCAGGAGTCCGGTCAGCCCGACGTTCCACGGCCGAGATATCATGGCCCCGGTGGCGGCCCAGCTGGCCGGAGGGATGGATATGTCCCTCGTCGGTCAGCGTGTGCCGCGCGAAAGCTGTGTTCAGCTGAGCAGATACACGTCCCGTCGCATCGGCGATTCGATTGTCGGCCAGGTGGTTGCGAGAGACCATTTCGGCAACCTGCGAACCAATATCACTGAAAATGAGGTGCGGCATCTGTCTGGGGCAGAGGGAATTTCCCTGCGAGCGGGAGAGCTTCAGATCGACGGACTCAACTCGGCCTACGCCGAAAGGCAGTCGGGAGAACTGATAGCCCTTGTTGACAGCCAGGGCTTTGTGGAAATCGCCGCCGTCGATGGTGATGCAGCGGCCCTTACAGGAATCGGCACCGGCTGTGAGATCATCATCACCCGCCGGCGCCCTGGATTCTGAGATACCTTTCCGCCCGGTATTGCACCGGGCGGGGCGAACGGTTCCGCCGCTCAGTTGCCAACCTTCAGCGTCCCTCCCTTGCCCAACCCGCCCCTCACTTCCTGAGCGCGATAATTTTTCAGGGCCTGGACCATCTGGTTGAACGAGTCGGCGAACGCAGCGGCCAGGATCTTACCCTGCGGGGTCTTCTCATACCCACCCAGGCCGACTCCGCCACTGCCGCTGAAAACGGAGCCCAAGAGCCCGAAATCAAATTTTGAAGCGCTTCCCTCCGCGGCAGCGATCTGGACGCCGGAGCGGTTCTCGACCAGCGTCAGCATCGTGCTCGCCTCGCGCTGTTTTGCGCCACCAGCCGCACCGATCACGGTCCCGGCACTGCCGCCAAAGGTGCTCATCAGGGTACCGAAGGCCGCCCCCATGCCACCTGAATCCTCGCTGCTGAAGGTCACGCTCGGGGTCAAGGTATAATCCGCCGCAACCATCTGTCCTTTGCCGAAGCTGCTGCCTTCGCGCATCTCACCAGACTGCTGCAACTCCCGTTCCTTCTCCATCGCCTTCATCCCACGGCGATCACGCTCAACGACAACAAAACAGTTGGACTGCTGGGCCATCAACCGCAGCAGTTTGGAAGTAGGGGGAAGCCGGTATTCGTGGATGATGATATAATACCAGTCCTCCTCCTGTTCCTCGAGCAGGGCCAGAGTCCCGAAAGGCTCGGCACAGCGCTCGAACGATGCATTGGCATTCTGGGATGTACTCCCCCCGGCCGCGCCGGTCACAACTGTCTTGGACCCTGCAGACCCCGTCTGGATCGGCGTGCAGGATGCCAGGAATAAGGCCAGACAAACGAATAAAGCCGCTCGCATTGTTTCCTCCCTCAATGAAAAATTCATCTCAATCCGACCACCATCACTTTCTTACAATTTATTCCGCACTTACAATATCCTAGGTCTTGTTCATGTCAATGATGAAATGCTGTGGATCGAGAAATTCCCGACATGCCCCGCATGGGACGCCCTGCAGGAGTGCCCGGTTCATGCCAGCAGGGCAAACCGGTCCCAGAAATCTGGAAATGATTTGGCCACACAGTCCTCGCCGGCTATCCGCACCCCAGGGATCTTCAATCCGGCCACGGCAAAACTCATCGCCATCCTGTGATCCCTGTAGGTCTCGATTTCCGCTCCTCTGAGTGAGCTGCCGCCATCTCCATGGATGATCATTGCCGCTTCCTGCTCCTCGATCCGGGCACCCATCCTTCGCAATTCGGTGACGACGGCATGGAGTCGGTCGCATTCCTTGATCCGCAGGTGGGCGATGTTGGTGATCTCCGTCCGCCCCTGTGCGAATGCCGCGACGACGGCCAGTGTCGGAACGACATCCGGCATGTCGCCCATGTCGACAGTGATGCCCTCCAGATCGCTCTTCCGCTCCACCGTGATGCCCTGGCCTGCCTGGGTCACCTCGCATCCCATCCTGGCCAGTAAAGGCACAAGGCCGATATCGCCCTGCAGGGAGAGAACAGGCACATTGGTCACCGTCACCCTGCCGCCGGCAATGGCTGCCGCGGCCCAGAAATACGAGGCGTTCGAGGCGTCACCCTCGATGCGGTACTCACGCCCCCGATACACTCCCTGAGGGATCGAGAACGACTTCAGATCATGTGAGCACTCAGCGATGATGCCGAAATCGGCCATGACCGACAAGGTCATCCTGACATAGGGTTTCGATAGGACCTCCCCCTGCACTTCCAGGTGCGCCGGTTGTTTTGCATAGGGCGCCACCAGCAGGAGCGACGAGAGATACTGGCTGCTCTTTCCTTCCGGCAGGATGGTCTTCCCGCCGGTCAACCCCCGGCCATTGACCTGCAAGGGAGGACAGTCGGTGCCGCGCAGCGACCGGATATCGACACCCCAGCCGCGCAGTGCCGTCAGCAGCGGCCCGATGGGCCGTTCATGCATACGTTCGTCGCCGTCGATAACGCAGGGTGAATGGCCAAGGGCGGCAACGGAAGTGAGGAATCGGGTGGCGGTTCCGTTGTTCCCGAGGTAGATCGTTCCGTCAGAGGAACTGACCAGACCGCCGTTTCCCTCTATAATCCAGCAACCCGGCTCGCTCTGATCAATCGACACACCCAGCTGGGCCAGAGCCCGTGACGAGTATTCGGTATCCTCGCTGACAAGCGGGCCGTACAGTCTGCTTTCGCCGCTGGCAAGCGACGCTGCGATCAGCGCCCGCTGGGTCAGGCTCTTTGAGCCGGGAACGTTCAACGCCACGTCGACGGATGGCACAGGTTGGATTTCAATCATCGCTTACTCTCGTTGGTATCCCGTGTACATGAAAACTCTCTATCTCCCCCGGCTGTCGACGGCCTGCTGCAATCTGGCGCGCATGACTTCGACCGGTGCAGCCTGCCCGGTCCACAGCTCGTACTGGGCGACTCCCTGATACAGCAGCATTTCCAGACCATTGACGACACGGCAGCCGGCCTCTTTTGCTTCGCGGAGCAGCCTGGTCTCGATGGGGGCATAGACAATGTCCATGACCACCGCAAACCTCTCCAGGTGCCTTTGCGCCACCAGGCTGTCCCCGGCATTGGGGGCCATGCCGACAGAGGTGGCATGAACGAGAACCGATCCCGGCAGTTTTTCTAGATCTGCGAGGGGATACCACCGGCAACCGAGGTCAGCGGCCAATTCACGACCACGCCTTTCAGTCCGGCTGCACAGGACCACTTCCGCGCCAGCCTCCAACAGACCGAAGGCTATGGCACGGGCCGAGCCGCCGGCACCGAGCACGATAACGGTGGCTCCCCGGAGTTCGGTATGGTCAGCAAGGGCCCGATTCGAACCAAGCCAGTCGCTGTTCGAGCCGACAAGGAGCCGCTTCCTCCCGTCTCCGACAACGTGGACAGTGTTGACGGCACCGATCTTCAGGGCAACCGGGTCGATGTCGTCAAGTAAAGGGAGAATGGATTCCTTATGCGGGATCGTCACACTGGCTCCCTTGATGTTCAGGGCCCGCAATCCCTTGACAGCATCGGCGATATCCTCCACCAGGAAAGGGACATAAACCCTGTTCGCACCCGTGGCAACAAAAGCGGCGTTGTGCATCAGAGGACTCAGAGAATGCGCCACGGGGTTTCCGATGATGCAATAGACCTCCGTATTGCCATCTGGCTCCAGCATGTTCCCTTCAGCTCCGGACATTCGTTCATTCATCGGAATCAGCCTGACAAGCTTCCGGTTGGAGCTGCAGCAGGCCACAGATCTGGCGAAATTCAGCGACGGCGATCTGCCCGGGTGCCGTCGCCTCCGAGCCATCTGCCGCACAGTAGGTCATGTAACCGCCCAGTTCGATAGTCGCCAGGCGACTGATGAGACCGGCCCTTCCCATACAGAAAGCGATCAATGGGAAATCGAGGGCCGAACAATCCTCCTGCAGGTTCAGCACCCGCAGGACGTCGTGATAATCATGAGCGGTGGTGACAATCTTGCCGATATCCGCCCCGCACTCTCGCATCCGGTGAATCCAGTCAAAAAGTTCCCGGGTTGGAGGAGTGCCGGCGAAATCGTGGCGTGAGAGGATCAGCCGCGCCGCTTGACCAGCCATCGCTTCACGCAGGCGCATCAGGGAGGATGCGGGCGCCTGCAGTTCCAGGTCGACATAGGCAGCTCCGGCAGAGACGGCCTCCATCAGGCAGTCCACTCGCGCCCCTTCTTGTCCGCTGAAACGGCCTCCTTCCCATGTTGGACGGTTGGTGAACAGCAGCGGGCAGCGGAGTGATGAAAAAAAATCCGGGATTGCTGGTTCGGCGATACAATCCAGGCGGATTTCGATGACATCGGCCAGGGCAGAGACCCGCCGGGCAGTCCTGACAGCCTCCGCCATCTCCGCGTTACCGATTGAAACGCAGATTCTGGATGTAGAATCTTCCCTCTTCACCAGCTCATGTACCTCTCGTCATCAGTGCTGCCGCCAGCCAGTTTTCCGCGACCATCCCCGTCGGTTGGAGAACTGTCAACAAATCTCCAAAGCGCCGATCATTTCACGGATGGAGGTAAGCCCCTCCTCGATAACATACGCACCGATCCCGTCAACCACATCCTCGCTTGCCCGCGGATTGACGAAATTGGCCGTCCCGATCTGCACCGCTGTCGCTCCCGCCAGCATGAACTCAAGCGCGTCTTCTGCCGATTCGATCCCACCAATACCGATAACCGGAATCTGCACGGATTTCGCCACCTGGTAAACCATGCGCAGCGCGACCGGCTTGATCGCCGGCCCTGAAAGCCCGCCGAATACATTGGCCAGCGCAGGCCTGCGTCGCTTGAGATCGATGGCCATACCTATCAGGGTATTGATCAATGACACGGCATCGGCACCAGCCTCCGCCACGGCTCTGGCAATCAGGGTTACATCGGTGACATTGGGGGATAGCTTGACGATGACCGGTACTGCCGCTTTTTCCTTCACGACGCCGGTAACGGCCGCAGCCATCAACGGATCGGAACCGAAGGCGACCCCGCCCTTCTTGACGTTCGGGCAGGAGATATTGACCTCGATTGCGGAAACGACGGAACTTTCGGCGAGCCTTTCGGTAATCTCACGGTATTCATCAATGCTGTCGCCGAGGATATTGACTATGATCGGCACTCCAAGACCGCCGAGATACGGCAGCTTCTCCTCGATAAATCGCTGCACGCCGACATTCTGCAGGCCTATTGCGTTCAACATGCCGCAGGCGCTTTCGACAATCCGTGGCGGCGGGTTGCCTGCGCGCGGATGCAGGGAAATGCCTTTGACGATGATTGCCCCGAGACGCCTTAGATTCATCAGGGTTTCAAATTCCTGGGCGTATCCGAAGGTGCCGGAGGCGGTCATAACCGGATTGGCCAGAGACAGCGGCCCGATGGAGACACGCAGGTCGGGATGCGGAGGCGTCGGGTTCAGAAGGTCCATGCCATATCCTCCGCATCAAACACCGGTCCATCCAGGCAGACATGTACATATTCGCCGTTTCTGGCTGTCCTGCTGCAGCCGAGGCATGCCCCCATCCCGCAGGCCATGGCACTTTCAACGGAAACCTGGCAGTGAAGATGCCTCTCTCTGCTCAGAACCGCCATGCTGGCCATCATCGGTTCCGGGCCGCA
The DNA here is from genome assembly GCA_008933635.1 of Desulfobulbaceae bacterium. GTDB lineage: Bacteria > Desulfobacterota > Desulfobulbia > Desulfobulbales > Desulfocapsaceae > Desulfoprunum. The sequence goes on from WBUQ01000070.1 coordinate 12,149, forward strand.
GCAGTAGACAGTGCAGTCGGGAGGAAGGTCGAGAGTGGAAAAAATGGCGGTAACGAATCCACGTTGCCCAAATGAGCCGTCGTCGGTGGCAACCAGGACGGGAAAACCGGTTTGCTCAAAATCGCCAAGCAGCGGTTCTACCTCCATCCTGGTGCGTCCGCCGAGGAGGACTCGTCCGTGGATCTGGCCGCTACGCCTCTCGCCGAGTCTGGTAGCGAGAAAGAGCATCGGCGCTATCCCGAGCCCACCGCCCACGAGGCAAACCGGCGAATCTGTCAGTTGAAATCCACGTCCCAGCGGCCCGAGAATGGAGACCTCATCACCCTCCCTGATGCCGGCGAGCATGGCCGTGCCGCGACCGACGACCTTGAAATAGATCTGCAGGGTTCCTTCCGCTGTCGCCTGGTGGATTGAAAATGGGCGGCGCAAGAGGGGATCTTTGCCGGCTCCAACCCTGATCATCACGAATTGCCCGGGTTCTGCGGCAGAAGCAATCTTCGCGCTCTGAAAGGTGAGGCGGACGTTGTCGCTTGAAAGCAGCTCTCTCCGCGTAACAGTAGCTTTTTCCTGGAATTGAGTCATCGATCTGTATACAGTAATTCCGGCATACGCTTTCATGCTCAAAGAACACCAGGAAAGGACAGCAATCCCCGATGAACATTGATCCTTTGGTCCTCGTTTTCGCCGCGGTTTTCGGAGCGATCGTCGGCAGCTTTCTCAATGTCGTCATCCTCCGGCTGCCGGAACCGAAAGAGTCCATTGTCTTCCCTGCCTCACACTGTCCGGTCTGTCAGACCATGCTGAGATGGTTCGAGAATATTCCAATCTTCAGCTACCTCTTTCTCAGGGGACGATGCAGCCACTGCAACTGCAGAATATCTCTCCAGTACCCCCTCGTAGAGATGTCCATGGCCCTCCTGTCGGCTGGAGTGTTTCACCGGTTCGGCCTGAACTTCGCAGGGGCGGCGTTTTTCCTCTTCAGCGCATCCCTGCTGGTCATCATTTTCATCGATCTCCGTCACCAGATCATCCCGGACGTGATCAGTCTGACCGGCATCATGGCCGGTTTCGCCTTTTCCTTCTTCAACCCGCTGATCTCCTGGCAGGAGTCTCTCATCGGAATCCTCGCCGGTGGCGGACTGCTGAGTGCGATCGCCCTTCTCTACTCTCTGCTGCGCCGGCAGGAAGGGATGGGCGGAGGAGACATCAAGCTTCTGGCGATGATCGGTGCATTCCTCGGCTGGCAGTCCATACCGTTTGTCATTTTTGCCAGTTCACTGACCGGTGCCGCTGTCGGCCTCATTGTCATGATCCTGCAACGGCAGGAAGGACTCTCCACCCGGATTCCCTTCGGGCCCTTTCTCTCTGGCGCTGCACTGACGTACATGTTCTGCTCTGATGCAATCCAGCTGGTGTTTCTACGGTACCTGAATGGCACCCTTTTCTGAAGGGCGCTTTATATGCGAAATTTTTCGTCCATGTTCCCTTCAGACAGGGCCTGGGCAAGCCGCAGACCAATATTCCTGACAGCCTCGATCTGCTGCTGGGTATAGCCGAATCTCGGGCAATACGTCTGCAGCATCTGCTGACAGAAATGCGGCATTTTCCCTGCCAACTTGGCAAATACACCGAACGTGCACCAGAATCCCTGAAAGGGATGACGAACGGCCATTGCCGAGAGAACCCTCGCGCCAGCTCTCTCAAGGAGTCGACGCATCTCCCATGCGTGCAGACGCCAGTAGGTTCTGCAGCAGATGAACGGAAGGACCAGCCTGCCCGCCAGCGATTCCCTGGCAAATTGGCTGAGAAAATACAACATCGGGCCGCTCGGATGGTATGACCAGGTTGGCCCTGCACAGATAACCAGATCCCAATCGCAACTGTTGACCGCAGCAGGTTTTTCGACAGCAATCTGATGTCGCATAAAAGCGGCAAACATCATTCGCAGTGCCTTGATGTATGAATCCGTCGGAAATGGAGGAGGCTGTAAAGGCTTCAGTTGCTCGAACTGAACGATTACGCCGCCTTCCTCGAGTCCCTTCGCCAAACCATGTACAACGTTCAGTGTCTGGTTGCTGAACGAATAGTATATAATCAGGACTGTTTTCGGCTTCACCTGAGCTCCCGCCTTCGTATGAAACTCGCACCACACATGACGGGAACTATAGCCGAGATGGAAACAAAAAAAAAGCCCCCGAAATTTCGGGGGCTTTTCTATGGATATCTACCAGGGTTATGCTTCGATTTCGTGCTCTACGCCTACAGCAATCTTATAGAGCAGGGTCAGAATGAAAAACCCTGTTGCCCAGATGCCAAGTGTAATTCCGATTTCATTGGCCGTGGGGATGTATTCCATGACTTCGTTCAACGGGTTCGGCACAAAACCGCCGAAAACAAACCCGAGCCCCTTGTCAGCCCACAGCGAAAAAAAGATAAGCGCAGCTGCAATACCGACGAGACGATAGTCGAACACCTTGGCAATTTTCATGTAGAACAGGATGCCCAGTCCGGTGAAACTGAAGGCAGTGGCCGTCCACATGAAGGGGACAAGATTGTTGTACACATGGCCATCGTGTTCAAGCCCGAAGAACAGATATTCGAGGCTGTGGATATGGCCAGGCATTTCTGAATAGTACCCGACGAAAAACTCAAGCAGGAAGAAAAACGTATTGATAATGGCAGCATACATGATGATGGTGGTAAGCTTTTGAATGGCTTCCTTTCCGGCATCAAAATTCGCAAACCGCCGCATGACCAAACACGCCAGGACTATTAGGGAGGGCCCGGCGGCAAAGGCCGAAGCGAGGAATCTCGGAGCGATGATCGCCGAGAGCCAGAAATGACGCCCGGGCAGACCGCAGTACAGCATGGCGGTGACGGTATGGATCGAAACTGCAAACGGAATGGAGATGTAGACAAAGATATATATCCATTTCGGCGGGTGAACCTGCTTCCTCTCAGCAGTAAGGATGACCCAACCGCAGAGACAGTTGAGGATCAGGTACCCCCAGAGCACGCACATATCCCAGAACAACATGGAATGTGGAGTTGCGAAGAAGATGACGTTGAGCCCGCGCAACGGTTGACCAAGGTCGGCCATGATGAACATCAGGCACATGATCAGGGCAGAGATTGCAAGGAACTCGCCGAGAATGGTGATACGGCCGAATGCCTTATAGTCATGCACATAGTAGGGAAGAACCAGCATCAGACCTCCGGCCGCGACTCCGACCAGGAAGGTGAACTGGGAAATGTAGAGTCCCCAGGAGACATCGCGGCTCATACCGGTCAAACCCAAGCCGAATTTGTACTGCCGTATATAACAGATCGCACCGATGGCTATGAAGGTGCCGAGCACTGCAAGCCATGTCCAGTATGTCGATTTGCCTTTTAAGACTTTCTCTATCATGACAACCTCACACTATGTAGTAGACTGACGGTCTGGTGCCGGCAGCAGGATTTCTTTGGATGGTGAATTCCTTGTCGAGAACCTTCCTTATTTCAGAGTCGGGATCATTCAAATCGCCGAAGACCATGGCTCCTGAACCCTGACAGGCTTCCACGCAGGCCGGTTCCAGACCGAGAGCCAGACGCTCGCCGCAGAAGTTGCATTTTTCCACGACACCCCTCATGCGGGTCGGGAAATCGGGGTTGTAGCTGGTGATGAACGGTCTCGGATCCTGCCAGTTGAAGCTTCTGGCGCCATACGGACAGGCTGCCATGCAGAACCGGCAACCGATACAGCGATGGAAGTCCATCGCAACGATACCGTTCTCCGGTTGAACGAAGGTGGCCTTGGTGGGGCAGGCCTTGACGCATGATGGGTTATCACAGTGGTTGCAGAGGACGGCAAAGGGCTTGCTCTTTGCCATTTCCGACTTGTGGAGAACTTCCTGCTCCGGAAAGACATTGGCATACGGTGCCTTCCATATCCACTTGATTTCGTTCTTCCTGTCTGGGAAGTGCGGGATGTTATGGACTTTGTAACAAGCGGCGATTGCAGCGTCCAGCATCTCCGGCGTTTCGGCGAACTTGCGCATGTCGACGACCATTCCCAGCCTTACACCTGTCGCGGCAACCACCTCGCCATGCCCGCCAGCGGCAGAACCATGCCCCGCAGCAGGTTCAGATGAGGCAAATGCGGCCGTCGAGTTCAGTTTGACCAGAGCAGGGGCACCGATACCTGCCAGAGCTGCAGCTCCAGCGATCTTCAGAAATTTTCTTCTCGTGTTATCCATTAGTGTGTCTCCTTCTTCGATGCCGCCTCTTTAGGAGTCAGATGGCAATCCCAGCAAGTAGGCTGTACAGCCGCATAGGTGTGACAAGAGTCACAGAATTTTTCCTTGTCGTTATGGCACTGCATGCAGGCCATCTGCAGCCCCTTGCGGTATTCTTTTCCGCCTACCTTAACCATGACGCGGTCATCCTCGCGCAGAACGGCATCTCGCCACTCGTTCAGCAGTTTCATATGATTGTCCCGCATCTCGGCAGCCGGAGCGACACACTCCTTCTGACCAATTGGAAGATCGGGTTTCGGTACGGTACCGGCGTTCAATCCGTTATACCAAAGAGGGAAAGTGACGAAGACGATGAAGATCACCAGCCCCGGTATGATAGTTCCTTTATTGTACATGTGTGGCTCCTCTATCCCGGTCAGGAATTATAGCATTGTTCTGAGGCCGTCATCCAACTCGCCTCGCGTTTCACCCTCAAGCACAAGCGCATTGCCAACCAGCTCGGTCACGCCACAGACCCTGACATCAGGATTCCAGTAGTTCATCAGTGATGTCAGTGTCGCCCTGTCAATGGCGCAGACACAGGAGAGCATGTTGACGTCATGCTTTTCGTGGACGTATTTGACGGCATTGGCCCGAGGCAGCCCAGAACGCATCCTCAGCTCCATGATCTCATCAGTGTTCAGTCCGGTACCTGACCCGCAGCAGAAGGTCTGCTCACGGATGGTGTTCTCCGGCATTTCCACCCAATCGACAACATGGTCGAGGATATAGCGAGGCTCATCGAGAAGGCCCATGGCGCGCGAGGTGTTGCAGGAATCGTGGAAAGTCGCCTTGACATGGCTGTTTCGGCTCTTGTCCAGCTTCAGCTTACCATTCTTGATCAAGTCGGCGGTAAATTCACTGATATGGACCATCTTGGTAGAAGCGGCATTGTCGAAAACAGTCCCGGTGATTGGCGATTTCGGGATTTCGAGGAAATCGGCAGGGCCGTTCATCGTGTCCATATACTGATGAAGGACACGCCACATGTGACCGCACTCTCCACCAAGGATCCATTTCACGCCCAGGCGTTTGGCCTCGGCATACATCTTGGCATTGAGTTTCTTCATGGTCTCGTTATTGGTGAAGAGACCGAAATTGCCACCCTCAGAGGCATAGGTCGACCAGGTGTAATCCAGTCCGATGGCTTCGAACAGGAGCAGGTAGCCCATGGCGGTATAGAGACCGGGCTCTGCGAACACGTCAGCCGATGGGGTGATGAACAGTACCTCTGCGCCCTTGCGGTTGAAGGTCGGCGTAATCCGAATGCCGGTCAGGTTTTCGATGTCGTCGGTCAGGAAGTCGACATTGTCCTTGAAGGTGTGGGGTTGGAGCCCCATATGGTTACCGGTGCGATTGGAGTTGGACGCAGGTTCCAGAATCCAGTTGATACCGACGCCGACCAGGTGAAGCAGCTCGCGCAGCATCATTGTCACCTCGGCAGTATCGATGCCGTATGGGCAGAATACGGAACAACGCCGACACTCGGTGCACTGGTAGGAATACATGAACCATTCCTTCAGTACGCCAACCGTCATCTCCCGGGCACCGGCCATCCGACCGAGAATCTTACCTGCCAGGGTGAAATCGTTGCGGTAGACCGACCTGAGCAGTTCGGCTCTCAGAACCGGCATGTTCTTCGGATCGCCGGTACCAAGGAAAAAATGGCACTTGTCAGCACAGGCGCCGCACCGGACGCAGCAATCCATGAAGATCTTCAGCGACCGGAACTTGTCGAGACGCTCCTTCAGCCCGTTGAGTATGATCTCTTTCCAGTTCTCGGGGAGTTTCCAGTCGTCATCTTCCGGAGACCACTCCCTGGCGTTGGGGAAAAAGAGGCCTTTCTGGCTGTTGAGATACTCCACCTTCTCCTTTTTGGCAGGATAGGCATAATTGCCTTCGTGAAAGTGTACCGGGATATCCATCCAGTCCTTGGTGGGAATCGCTCCAGTTGCCAAGGACGGTCCCTGCACTACGCTTTTCGATAATTGTTCTAATTTTGGAACTGCCATCGTTGTCTATTCCTTATAAGCTAGTTGTGGGTCTAAACTGTTAAGCTTCATCCTTTTGAGCTGGCAACTCTTTTTCCACCGGGATTCCGGCATCGACCATGAATTCGCGGAATTCATCCTCATAGCCGGCATAGGAATGCGGTTTGATATCCGGGTTCCACGGATTGGTATGCCGCACCGCCCGCGAATTGTTTTTCATGTTTCGGGTCGGACTGAGGAAAACACCGCCGAGATGCATCAGTTTGCTGAACGGGAAATAGACGAGAAGGGAAGCGACGAGAAATACATGAATATAGAAAATGGCCCCTATCTCACCATCGATGACGGGGTGAAATGTCACCAGTCCTACCGCCAGCTGCTTGATGGCGACGATATCAATACCGTCACGGAGAAAATGCCGCATCAGGGCACCGGTGACACCGATGGCGAAGATCAGGACCAATGGGAAATAATCGTTGGCGAGTGAGATATACCGCACATGCCGGTTGACCAGACGACGGCTGAAGAGCAGCGCCGCACCGGCGATCAGTCCGGCGGTGGTCATATACATGCTCGGGGTGCCGATCTCGAACATGCTGTCCGCCCAGTCGAGGAACGCGACGACTTCCGGCACCGGATTGAGAAACAGGCGCATGTGGCGGATCACCACGATCAGGAATGAGTAATGAAAGACAATGCCGAAAAGCCACAGCCACTTGGATGACTCGTAGGTGATTTTCGGCCCGTCGTAGATCTCCGACTTGGTATTCCGGAACAGGGAGCGAAACGTAAAAATTTCAAGCAGCATGCGGGCCACAACCTCTGCGGTCGTATCCGGCGCCTCAAGCCGGTTGTGCTTGATGAACTCCAGCGATTTGCCCTGCCCGCAGGTTGTCTGAATGGAGAAGGGAACAGGCGACTTGGCCCATTGCACCACTCGATAGACAAAGCCGACCAGGAAGACCGCAATTGCCACATAGGGGACAAAAACACCAAAGAAATATGGCATTCCCGCTATCTGGGATCCTACTCCGGCAATCAGGATCAGCGCTATGACTGCCAGAAATGAGAAGGCGTACTTCATTTCTTACCTCGCTTCAAATTGAACTGTTTTGGGCCAACCGGGCTGGTGATCAGAACCGCCGGTGACCAGTTAAATACTCTCGACCTTTGGAATGGATTCCTGGACTATCTTGTTTTTCAGCGATGCCGACGGACACGCGCTGTCTGTAAGAATATGGCTGCCGGTCTTGATTTCCCGAATCCTGGTCTGGTAGAGCCGCTCCCTGCATTGCATATAGATATCAAATGCAGCCAGCACGGCAAGGTCTACCGCAAACTCGAAATCGTACAGATCTGCCACCAGATGGCAGCGTTCTTTATCTGCAGCTAGGATTTCTCTGGTGATGTGCTTGACGGCATTCAGGGGGGCTACAGCCTGCGAGGGGGAAAATTCCTGGATGGAGCGGATTTTCATGATCTGTTCAAGGGGCGCTATCATTTCTTCCGTTGTGGCGCCTCGACTAAGAAGGACGAAGAGTTTCTTCAGAGCCTCCCTGATAGTGCCGCCAACCGGATTGGCAAAAACATCCCCCTCTTTCTTGAAAAAACTCGAAGATTGGTATGTCGACAGCGTGTAGTCAACCCATCGGTCAACAATCTTGGCCTTGTAGTTCCTAAACGCTTCGGCGAGATCCATCCGCTAACCGCCTTGAATCATTTAATTTGAATATCATCAGCATGTTACCTCATACTACCGCTCAATGAATGACCATTCATAAGAGCGAATTTCTAGCATCTTTCCTTCTCTTTTTCAACAACATTTTTCGACGGCACGGGCCTGCAGAAACTGCTGATTCACAGCACTTACGCCGTCACCCTCTGCGATGAAAAATTACTTCAGGTCCGTGACGATCTGCCTGGCCTCCTCGATATACGGATCATCCCGTACCTCCTCCAACCAGGCGGCGCCACTCGGCTGTCCCTCTTCCTCAATG
>WBUQ01000071.1 GCA_008933635.1 Desulfobulbaceae bacterium
GTCAGGAGCAGGCTGGCAACCAGCATCAGGGCGGAACCCCGGATCTGGGCCGTCTCCCGCCTGGTGTTGGCGAGGATGGAGATGGTGCCGACCTGCCGGCCAGCCGCCGGAGTAGATGACCGCCATCTCGATTCCCGGATCCGACTCCAGGGCTGTGAGGGTCGCCTCCGCCTGGCGGGGATCCCGGGAGGCGAGCGCAGCGGCGCTGAGATGCGCCACCGATTCGGCCAGAACGGTCAGGTTGCCGATCATCGACTGCCGCAGCAGCCTGATCTGGTTGACAGCCGAGAGACCGGCGAACAGCAGCAGGGCCGTGGTGGTGATGACCAGGATCAGCAGGGTCAGTTTGCTCCTGATCGGCAGGCTGTGGAAAAACGGTCTGAACATGCGCTACACCGGTCCTGTTGCTGTCATGGTTTCCCTCGCCCGCCTGGCGTCTTCCGTCTTCGATCGCCTGCCGGCCGTACCCTTGTCATCTCTTTGGTTGTATCGCAAAAGCAATTTCCCTTTCAAGGCATTTCCTGTCTGCCGGAAGCCGCTGAACCCACCGCCGGCTGTCTCCCGCGTCATGGCGAAAGTGGCCGTGGCGGGCAAGATCGGGATTGCCCGGCGGCCGGATGGCGACTATGATACGGACAACCACCATCACAGGGAGGAGCAGATGGACACGATCACCTGGCAGGACTTCACCGCCGTCGAGCTGCGGGTCGGGACCGTCCTGACCGTCGAGGATTTTCCCCAGGCCCGCAATCCAGCCTATATCATCACCGCCGACTTCGGCGCGGAGATCGGCATCCGGAAGACCAGCGCCCAGGTGACGGCCCTCTACGGCAAGGAGGACCTCGTCGGCCGGCAGATCGTCGGCGTCGTCAATTTCCCGGCCAAGCAGGTCGGCCCGGTGCGGTCGGAATTCCTGCTGACCGGCTTCTATGCCACCGACAGGGAGGTGGTGCTCGCCGTGCCGGAGAGGCCGGTACCCAACGGCGCCAAGCTCCTCTGATCCCGCTCCCCATCACCCCGAGGAAGAAAAATGATCAAGCACATCGTCTGCTGGAAACTCGTCGACCGGACCACTCCGCTGGAAAGCAACAGTGACGCCCTGGCCATCCGCGAGGCCCTGCACGGTCTCCGGGGCCGGATACCCGGCCTCATCCACCTCGAGGTGGGGTTTGACTTCAGCGGGGAGGAATCGGCCGGAGACATCTTCCTCTACTCGGAATTCGAAAGCAGGGAGGCACTGGCCGGCTACATGCACCACCCCCTCCACGTCGAGGCCGGCAAAACCGTCCGGCCGCGGACCTGCGAGAGGCGGATGATCGACTACGAGATCTGAGGGTTCCGCGGCGCCGCCTTCGCCGGTCAGATCGCCGGCCGGCCGTAGCTGTGCAGGTCGATGACACCGCCCGGGGCCGGCTCAAGCTCGGCGAAGCGCTGCTGGAACCAGTCATAGATCTCCCAGAACCGGCCGTCATCGCCGTCCACCCGATAGGGCGCCAGCGGCTCTCCCCCCTCCGCCGCGGCATCCGGGGTTCCCAGGGCCGCCAGGAACTGCGGCAGCTCATCGACCCCGACCTCATAGAAGCGGCTCGGCGATGAACCGATGAAGCCGGCAAAGAAGCTGACCTTGTTCCGCGCCGGGTTGCTCCGCTCCTCCCGGCGGAGGGTGGTGACGTCGTCATGCCAGCGGTGGAGCACCATCGAGACGACCGCATCGCCCCCCTGCGCACCGGTTACCCTGATGTAGGCCAGGCTGTCCTGCCGGTCATCCCGCCGGGTGAAGGAAGACGGGTTCGGGACGGCGGACGACCGCAGACCCCGGAGGACATCCTCGATGTCGGCGTACGACGGCAGCGGCTCCGGAGGGTGCTCTCCGTCCTCGAGGTAGTTCTCATCGAAATCGATTCCGGCCTCGGCCGGGAAATGGTGATAGACCAGGTACTCGACAAACTCGCGCTTGGCGTCATCGCCGGCAAAGTCGATCCTGGCCGGCAGCGACGAGGGAGCGGCGTCGAGCAGATCCAGGTCCATGCCGCCATACCAGTACTGCAGCGAGTTGCGGCGCTGCTCCTGCGGCAGGAAATCGAGGAACTGGGTCTCCGCCTCCTGGCGCAGCCCGTCCATCCGCACCCGGACCGCTTCCCGCCGCTCTCCCCCGGCATAGGGGGAATACCCCGCCACCATGGTCGAGCAGATCCTCTCGAAAAGCGGGTAATCGACGACCCACACGGTCTTCGGCAGGTCACCCAGGGCGCCCTTGTGCACCGAGGCCTTGGTCGCGTGACGTAACACCGTGATCACCGGCGCATCCTCTGCCCCCTCTCCCCGCCAGATCGCCTCGTAACCCCTGCCCTGATAGCGATAGGTGATATCGTACAGCCGGCTGCGCTTGTGTGCGAAAAGCGCTCCCTCCCGCCGCAGCCGCCGGAGCGCATCCGCGGCAGTCTCCCCCGGTTCCGGGCGGGGGGCGGCCGGCGGTCCGAGCAGTTCTTCGCTGTCCATCAGAAAGCCGGGCAGACGGACGCTGAGGTCGTATTCCGGCGCCAGGAACAGCACCCAGAACTGGTCGTCGAGGACATCGAGGGCGACACCGGCGGAGGCGGCCGGCCCCTCGAAACAGGTCCTGAGGATGGGCAGCGTGTAGTCGAGCAGGAAACGGTACCGTGATTCCGGCGGTATCTGCTCGAAGGTGGTGAACGGGTTGGCGGCGAACCGCGACGCATAGCCGACCCGGTGCGGCGGCATCAGCCAGTCGGGACGGATGAAGAGCTCGTGAACCCGTCGCAGGCGCTCTCCGCCGAAATCGATGACGACCCGGCCGCTGGCGGCGACAACTTCCGTTGTCCGCCTGAAACGGTAGAAAAACAGTCCGCCGGGATCGTCATAGGGCAGAACGGTCGGTATCGGCACGACCGGCTCGCCCGGTGCGGTGCGGGAGCGGATCAGCTCGTAGAGAGCGTCGGTGCCGGTGGTGAAGGTGACGCGGGCGGGGAAGACATGTTCGAAGATGTACCGGGCCGTCATCACATGCTTGGGATCCTGCCGGTTGAGGAAATCCTCCCAGGCACCGATGCTGGACATGTCCCGCGACGGGATGGCGGTCAGTTCGGCGGCCGACTCGCTGCCGGGTCCCCTGGCCCCCGCCGCCAGCCAGCCGACGATGGTCCGGTGTTCCTCCTCCGGCAGGGCCGGCAGCCCGAGGGGCATCCGGTGATCGGGATGGGCGGCGAGGAAGGCGGCCATCCCGTCACTGCCGAGGGCGCAGGCGTCCGCCTCTTCTCCTGGCGAGGCCGGTGCGCCAACAGCAAACGGAGGGGCCTTCCGGGTCAGCAGCTGCTCCAGCAACGGCTCCTCCTGCCCGGCTCCCGCACCGCTGTCAATGACGCTGGCAAAGCCCTTTTCACGCCACTCGTCGACCGATTGGCCGTCAATCAGCAGCCGAGCCGGTTCGATTTCTTCCTGGCGCCGCGGGTCAAGGGCCGTCTGCCGGCTGCCGCCCCGCTGAAGGCCCTCGAAAGAACCGAGATTCAGCTGACAGGGTGCGGCAGGGCCACTGTGGCAGGCGACACAACGCCTGGACAGGATCGGCTGCACCTCGCGCTGATAATCAATTTCCCTGGCGACCGAAGAGGCGGGGGCGGAACCCGACGTCTTCGCGCCGGGGCCGGCGGTGCAGCCGGCAAGGGCGAGACAGACCAGTAGCAGCAGACTGCAAAGACCGTGCATCAATTGCCTCCACACGTTAAAGACAACTCACAGGTGCCTCCGGACTGCAGACGGCGAACGCGGGTCGAGGCAGCCGGCACAGCCTGCAGTATACGAAATACCGTTCTCTTTTCAATGGCTTTTCAACGGCAGCCTTTCGTAATCGGAGCCCAGCCCGGAGATCAGGTCTCCTCCCCCTGACCGGCGAAGTCCTCCATCTTCCGGCCCCGCCTGACACATTCGCCGACCTCGGCGCAACAGTTGCCCACGGCCTTGAGCATGGCCAGCATCTGCTGGCACACCGGGTCATCCCGGCCGAGTTCCTCCTCGGCCCGTCGCACCATCTCGCCGCCCCGCCCCAGCAGGGCATTCAATTCATCGAGATATTTCTTCCGCCGCTCGTGTTTCTCCATTTCCCGGCTGATCAGCGGCAGGATCCGCTCGATCGAAACCTCCACCAGCACATCCCGTGGCGTGTTGTAGCTGCTCGAGATGCGTTCGAGATTTTCCAGGGTCCGGCGGGAGATGACATAGGTCTTGGCCACCCGCTGCTCCGCCAGGCCCGGCGCCCCGCCCCCCTCGGCGATGACCCGGAGAGCCCGGATATCATCGATCAGGTAATCGAAGAGCGACTTCTGCCGGATACCTAGCTGGCCGGCCAAAATACTCAGGGCGCGAATCGTCCGCGGCGAAAGCCTGAAGGTGGTCCTGACCGACTGCCGTCCACGCAGGTCTCGAACCGAATCATCATGAATCTCCAGATGAATCAACTGCTTGACATGATCATCCATATTCCCTCCCGCCCGCTGATGATGGTCGCTATATTACTTTTTTAATTTTTTACATAAAGTAATATTCTCATTCTTGACTTCCATGGATGAATTATTACCATTCCGAGTAAAGAGGTAAAGAGAGAAATCCGGCAGAGACATGTCGGCAACATCACCTACACAATCAAGCAAGGAGGATTCACTATGGAACTCGCACGGTACATGCCACGGCAGGCCCTGATCAACCGGCCCGACACCCTTTCCCATCTGGTCGATGAGTTTTTCACCCCGTTCTTCAATTTCGACCGGCGGCAGTCGGTGGTCAGCTCCGCTAGCCTGCACGTCGACATCTACGAAAAGGACAACCGGATCATGATCGAGGCGGAGATGCCGGGGATCGACAAGAAGGACATCAAGGTCGACGTCAAGGGCAAGCTGCTGACCATCGGCGGCGAACGGAAAGTCGACGAGGAGATCAAGGAAGAGCACAGCTACCGGCGTGAGCGGCGCTACGGCAAGTTCGAACGGACCTTCAGCCTGCCGTTTGAAATCGATACGGAAAGCGTCACCGCCAGGTACGAAAACGGCATCCTCCACCTGGAAGTCCCCAGGCCGGCGGAACTGATGCCGAAGCAGATCGAAATACAGTAATACCCGGTGCCGCCGGGATCTTCCCGGCGAAAAAGAGAAGGAGCGGGACGGCCTCAGACCGTCCCGTTTTTTTGTTCGCCACCCTGATCGTCCTGCCGGCCATCGGCCTTGCTCCCCGGCCCCTCGGTGGTCCCGGCATCGTGGATGAGCAGGCCCTCCTCGTCGTCGTTATCCGCGGCGGCCTCCTTGACCCGGCGCAGCACCACCCCGACATCGGGCAGGTGGTCGCGGAAGGCGTCGCCGTAGATCTCCCAGACGGTGATGAACAGGGCGGCGACGATCGGGCCGATGATGATGCCGAGGATGCCGAACATGGCGATCCCGCCGAGGGTGCCGAAGAGGACGAAGAGGTCGTGCATCTCGGTGTCCTTGCCGACCAGCCGGGGGCGGACCACGTTGTCGAGGTTGCCGGCCACCGCCCCGCAGAGCACCGCCAGGATCGCCACGCCAGTGAAATCCCCCATCAGCAGCAGGATGACCAGCGCCGGGCCCCAGACGATCGCCGTGCCGAAGGCCGGGATGATCGACATCACCGCCATCACCGTCCCCCAAAAGACCGCCCCCTCGATGCCCGCCAGGGCAAAGGCGAGCCCGCAGATCGTCCCCTGCATGATGCCGATGATGATCGTCCCCTTGATGGTCGCCCGCGCCACCGAGGTGAAGCGCCTGAGCAGCCGCTGCTCGTCGCGGTCGTGCAGCGGCAGGAAGTAGAGGATCTTCACCAGCAGTTTGTCGCCCATGGTCAGAAAATAGAACATCACGTAGAGCATGATGACCGAGCCGAACACCGCGTTCATCGTCATCTTGGTCACCGAGGACAGGGAGTCGATGAGGAAGTTCGAGATCGTCCCGACGATCTGCCCGACCTTCTCGAAGATGACGTCGCGGTAGGGCAGGATCTGATCGTAGTAGGGAATCATCTCGAGATAGCGGGTCATTTCGGTCGGCCTGCTGACAAAGGCCTGGATCCAGGGCGTGACCGACTGGCCGACATGGATCGCCTGGGCCACCACCACCCCGACCAGCACCGAGAGGGGCACCAGCACCAGGACGACGATGCCTAGGATGGTCAGGATCGAGGCGACGTTTTCGCGCCCCCCGAGCCTGCGGCTGAGCCAGTGATGGGCCGGGCTGACCATCGCCGAGAACAGCCCGGCCATGAACAGCGGCATCAGGAACTGGTGGATCATGGTCAGGAAGACCGCCGAGATGGCGAAGACGATGATCAGGAGGACGGTTTTGTTGATGGTGCCACGTTTCATATTGCTCTCCGGGGAAGGGCCTGACCAGCGGACACGCCGGCCGCCTGTGGCCGGATGGTTCGGAATTGCTGAGAAAACCCCTTGATATCCGCCGTATCCTAGAGTATCCCGCCGGGCGTTACAAGCCATTTTGCTGCCGCCGGCCCTGCCGGGGCGTTCATTTCCCGAGGAAGAACCGGATAAACGGGGCGCTGGTGATGCTGGTGACCAGGGCCATGACGATCAGGGCGACAAAGACCTGGTGGTTGATCAGCCCGGCCTCGAAGGCCAGGCTGCCGAGAATGATCTCCATCGCTCCGCGGGCATTGAGGCCGAAACCGACCGCCAGCGCCCGGCGGGTCGGCATGCCTCCCAGGCGGGCGCCGGCACCCGCGCCTAGCACCTTGCCGGCAAAGGCAAGGACAAGGATCAGGCCGACCAGGAGCGGGTCGAAATGCTCGACAAAATCCACCTTCAGGCCGATGGAGACAAAAAACAGCGGGGCGAAGAAATTGGTGACGAACTGATGCATGATCTCCCTCGCCTCCTCCCGCAGGTGGACCGAGTCGCCGATCGCCAGGCCGGCGATGAAGGCGCCGAGGATGGCGTGGATATGGATATGCTCGGTAAAGGCGGCGGAGAGCAGGCAGAAGCCGAGGCTGAGCGACAGCACGCCGCCCGGCCAGGACAGCCGGGTCTGCACCCAGGGAAGGATGCGGCTGAGCAGGACCCGGCTGAAGGCCAGCATGCAGATGGCGAAGGCTGCGATCGAGGCCACGCTCCGGGCAACTCCGGGCCGGCCGTTGACTTCGCCGACCAGCGACAGGATGAAGGAGAAGAAGATCCAGCCGACGATGTCGTTGAAGACCGCCGAGGCGATGATGATCGCGCCGATATCGGTCTTCAGCAGCTGCATGTCGAGGAGGATCCTGGCAATGACCGGCAGGGCCGAGATCGACATCGCGACCCCGAGAAAGAGCGAAAACAGCAGGTGCTTCGCCCCTCCTGCCTCGATGGCAAACCACTCCGGCAGAAACCAGGCGAGGGCGAAACCGGAGGCAAAGGGCAGGACCATGCTGCCGATGCCGGTGGTCATCGCCATCAGGCCGTTTTCGAGAAAGAGGGAAAAACGCAGTTCAAGGCCGGCGACGAAGAGGAGCAGAATGACGGACAGCGAGAAGATCGCCTCGAGCGATACGGCGAAATTGGCATTGCCGGCAAAGGGGAAGAGCGTCGCATACACCCCGGGCAGCAGGTTGCCCAGCAGCGTCGGGCCGAGGGCCACCCCCACCAGCAGTTCCCCCATGACCATCGGCAGCCCGATTTTCTTGCCAATCTCCGAGGCGACGCGGGACAGGATCAGCATGGTGCTGATGGCCAGCAGCAGGGTGACGAGATCGTCCGGGGTGAACTTCGACATGCCCGGTTCCCCGATCAGGCCCCACCGGAGGGGCGTGAGTGGACAATCAGCACATTGCAGGGCAGATGCTCGAGGATATGCTCCATATCATGGGTGAACAATCGGTCGATCAGGCCGAGCAGGCCGTCCGGCGAGTTGATCGCCAGCAGGTCGGCCCGGCAGTCCTCGGCGTAACGGCGGATGGCAAAACCGGGCCGGCCGGAGAGCACCACCCGCTCTACCGCAGCGCCATCCACCTGCATCAGGCAGTCGGCACCCCGCAGCTTCTCCTCCTCGCCCTGCAGCAGCTGCTGGCGAACCCTGGCCGTCTCGGCGGTGGTGCTGTCGTCGGACATCGACATCGCCAGGCCGGTCTGATCCAGTTCCCTGGCTATGCGGATATCGGTGCATCCTGTACCGGTGGCGAAATACCGGACGGTGTCCAGGGTGAACCTGGTCTTGGCGTGGTCGACGCAGTTGACGACAATCCGCCGGAATGCCGTGCCGGAGGCGACCGGCTCGGTGAGCAGCAGCAGTGAGCATTTGGCCCGGCGACTCATGCCCCTTGCCACCGAACCGAGGTAGTAGCGAAGGACGCTCTCCCGGCGCAGGGCCCCCAGAACAAGGAGATCTACCGCATTCTCCTTGCAGGCCCGCAGCAGGCAATCGACCTCATCCCCCTCCCGCCAGATAATCCGCGGCAGGGTCAGGTGCTGCCTGCCGCAGATTTCGTCCAGCAACTCCTGCTTGCCGCCAGTCCGCCTGCCGACGTGGATCGGCAGCAGGCCGGCGCCGAAGATGCCGGCGAGACGGGCAGCCTCCGCCAGCAGCGCCTCAAGGCGCGGCGAAAAGGCGACTGCCACGGCGATGGTGGTGAAGGGAAACGGGCGGCGCCCTCTCAGATGACTGTAATCCATCGGCATGATCCGGATATCGCGCAATCCACGGTAATCGGGGTCCTGTTGGCCTTCCCCGGCGTCAATCGTCAAACGGCGCAAACGGCGGCCGGTGCCTCCGCTGGTGTTCCGCCTCCCAGGCGGCCAATCGCTGCCGGTATCCCGCCGACATCTCGAACACCACGTTCTTGTCGCCCGGCACCTTCCGCGCCCAGGCCCACCAGTTGTCCTTGACCAGGAAATGGGAATACTCGGGGTGCTGCATGACCAGCAGCTGAAAAATCAGCTCGATATGGGGCTGGTTGAGTTCGTCCTCACCCATGTCGAGGAGGTAGATCCCGTCCGACTTGCGCTTGCCCTTCGCCACCTTGCTGGCATAGGTCCACTGCAGGTCGTCGAAGACGATCCAGCCGCCGGGCTTGAGCAGCTTGTCGACCAGGAAGAAGGCGGAACTGTCGATGGTCCAGTTCTTGGCCCCGTCGATAAAGCAGAAGTCATAGAGGGGTTCGCAGTGCAGGTTTTTCGTCTGCGCCTCGATCTGTTTCTTCAGGAACCAGGTATAGCTGGTCGCCTCCCGCTCGACCTGGACCAGGTGCCCGAGGCCGGTCCGCGCCAGCAGTTCCTCGATCGCCGGCTGCTGCCACTCGCGGGCCGGCAGGAGGTCGACGCAGGTCAGGCGCCCTGCGCCCGTCTCTTCCAGCGCCGCGGCGATGTAGCAGCTCGATGCGCCGTGCGCGAAACCCAGCTCCAGGCAGTTCTGCGGCGTCTCGCGGAGTATGAAATCATAGACATCCCTGGCCATTTCCGGCAGGATGTAGGGGACGCCTTCGATATGGCGCCGAACGGTTGCAAAATCCATGTCTGATCATCTGGTTGAGGGAGGTATCCGCCGGGGAGGACAGTCCCCCCGGCGTCCTGTGCAACCTAGCCTATTTGACCGGCAGCGACAACTGCATTGATGCCGCCAGCCGCTCATTTCCCGCCATCGGCGGCTCCATGTTTCGCCGCCGTCTGTTCCAGCAGCTCGCTCGCCTCGACCAGTCCGACGAACTCGGCCCGCCAGCCCTCGCGATCCTCACCCCGGGCCCCCCGGGCCAGCTCGAGGATATCGCCATAGGCGTAGCCATTCAGATATGCCGAATCACCGAGCCGCATGCCGAAGGCCGCCACCGCCGCAGCAAAACGGAAATCATCGCTGGCCTGGTTCAGCTCCCTGCCTTCAGCTCCGAGGCTGCGTTCGATCATCGTCGACGCCGCCTGCTGCAGCGGTTTGTACCGGACCTTCACCGTCAGCAGTTCGTCACTGGGACCGGCCGGTTTCGCGGTCTGCCGGTACCTGAGCGGATCGACCGTCACCGGGGGCTTGACCCCGGCAGGGACCACCTCGTAGAGGGCGGTCACCCGGTGGCCGACGCCGATTTCGCCGGCGTCCTTTGTATCGTCGTTGAACTCTTCGTCGGCCATCGCCCGGTTCTCGTAGCCGATCAGCCGGTAGGCGGCAACCTGCGCCGGGTTGAACTCCACCTGGACCTTGACGTCGCCCGCCAGCGCGAACATCGTCTGGCCCATCTCCTTGACCAGCACCTTCTTGGCCTCGAGCAGCGAGTCGATGTAGGCGTAGTTGCCGTTGCCGCGGTCGGCGAGGATCTCCATGGTGTCGTCATGGTAGTTGCCCTCGCCGAAGCCCAGCAGGGTCAAGAAGACGCCCGATTGCCGCTCCCGCTCGATCAGTTTCTCCAACTCGCCGCGGCTGGTAACGCCGACGTTGAAATCGCCGTCCGAGGCCAGGATCACCCGGTTGTTGCCGCCGGGCATGAAGCTTTGCCTGGCCAGCCGGTAGGCGGTGACAATGCCCTGGGAGGCGTGGGTCGAGCCCCCCGACTCGAGGGTGTCGATGGCCGTCAGCAGGGTCTTCCTGTCACTGCCCGCGGTCGGCGGCAGGACCACCCGCTCGCTGCCGGCATAGGCGACGATCGCCACCCGGTCGCGGCCGTCGAGCTGTTCGACCAACAGCGCCATGGCCCGTTTCAGGAGCGGCAGCTTGTCCGGATCGTTCATCGAACCGGAGACGTCGACCAGGAAGACCAGGTTCGACGGCGGCAGATCCTTTTTGTCGATATCCTTCGCCTGCAGACCGATGCGGACCAGGCGGTGCCGGGATTGCCAGGGGCAGGGACCACCCTCGAGGGTCAGCGAGAACGGCCCCTTTTCCGGCTGCGGGTACTCGTAATCGAAGTAGTTGATCATCTCCTCGATGCGGACGGACCCGGCCGGCGGCAGACTCCCCTGTTCGATGAACCGCCTGATGTTGCTGTAGGAGGCGGTGTCGACATCGATCGAAAATGTCGACAGCGGGTCGTTGCCGACGGCGACGAAGCCATTTTCCCTGCCCGGGTTGTAGGACTCGCTGTTCGTCGGCGGCGGTATCGGAGAGACCATCTCGGCCGTCGCCGTCTGCGGCGCCGCGCCCGCCGTCGTCTTCATCGAAAAGCGCCTTGCTTCGGCTGGTGCAGCCGGAAGCGGCAGAACCTGTCCGTTCCCCTTGTCGACCACGGCATCCATTTCTCCCGCTTGTTCCACCTTCCGTCCCGGCGCCGCTCCGTCCGGCGGCCCCCCGTCGATTGCGGTCCTCGGCTCGGTGCAGCCGGAAAGCAGGCAGATGGCCGCCAGCACAAGTAACAATCTCCCTCTGTTCATCTCCGTTCCTCCTTTGTTGATAAGGTTGTCTGGACTCCACTTCGTCCGTATCCCCCTTGACGGAAACGGCCGTCGAATGTGTCGCAAAAATTCCGGCCTTTGGGTATTTTTCTGCTCGACCGACGACAGATCAGCTCCGGAAGCACCACGACAGGACGCAGCGACATGCAGGAAAAGGACAGGGTTCTCGCCGAACTGGGAACGATCAACCGTCTGGCGGCGCACCGCTTCAGCAATCCGGCGCTGGCCGAAGAGGCCGCGCTCTTCGTCCTCGAGGCCCTGGAACGGGACGACTGGCAGCGGGTCAGGAGTTTTTCCGGGCAGGGCGCGTTTACCGTCTATCTTGCCTCGCTGACCTGGCGTCTGCTGGAGGACTTCGCCCGCCGCCGTTTCGGCAGGCGGCAGGCGCCGCTGTGGATCCGCACCCTGGGCGGGATCCACGCCCTGCTCTTCCGCCTGCTCTGCCTCGAGCGGCACAGCCTGACCGAGGCGGTCGAGCTGGCCGCCCAGCGCCAGCACCGGCCGAACCCCGCCGAGATCGAATCGGCGGCCCACCTCATCCTCGAGAAGATCGTCGACTGCCGCGCCCACCAGGCCCTCGAGGTCGACCTCGCGGAGGCGGACGGCTGCAGCCAGGCGGGCTCCGCTTTTCGCCGTTTCGAGGACGAGGATCGCGACTGCTTCCTGGAAGCGCTCTTCGCCGGGGTGTTCGACCACGAGGACGGCAGACGCCGGTCCGCCGCCCATGCCGCTCTGGGCAGGATGGAGCTGGAACTCAGCCCCGAGGAGCGGCTGCTGCTGCAGCTGTGCTTTCAGGATGGCCTGAGCGTCAGCCGCGCCGGCGGACTCCTCGGCCTGAACCGCCACCAGGCGCACGGTCGCCTGCGCCGCCTCCTCACCCGCCTCGGCGACGCCTTCGACAAGGCCGGCATCGCCGATGAACTGCGGGAACTGCTTGACTGATACAGGAACTACGCGACACAATGGACCAGGACATCCGTCAATGATGACAGTCATCCATATCCAATCACTCCACGAGTAGCCATGGCAGAAGACCAGATTGCCGGGAAAACGGCAGCGGACAAGCGCAAGGCCATGCTGGCGCTGGCCGCCGATCGCGCCGGGGAGGCCGGCGCCTGCCCGAGCCCGTCGGAAATGGCCGACTTTGTTTCCGGAACCTGTTCAGAGGAGGAAAAGCAGCAGGTCCTCCGCCATGTCAGCCTCTGCCGGCGCTGCTACGGAGAATGGCTGATCCTGGCCGACATGCAGATGGGGCTCAAGCGCGGGCAGCGAAAGGCGGAAAGGATCCCCTTCTACCGGAAACCGGCCAACCTTGCCGCCCTAGTCTCGGCGATGGCGGCGGTGATCTGCGTCGGCCTCTTCCTCGATATCAACCCCTTCGGTTACCGCATCGAACCATCGGAGAAGAGCATCGCCCCGACCCAGCTGGACAGCGGATTGCCCGCCGAGCGGCAGCAGCTGCCGGCGGTGAGGGAATCCGTCCCGGCGGATACCGGCAGAAAACAGGAGCAGCCCCAGCCCCCGCCGCCGGCAGCCACCCCGGAAACGATGAACAGGCAGGATCAGAGCGGACCTGCCGAAGAGGCGAAAGGCCTCGCGCCGGACACGACGATGATGCCGGCGGCCCCGTCGGCCCAGGCGATGCGCCAAAACGCCGCCCCGGCGTCTGCCGCAGCGGATCGGGCCGGATCGCCGGCTTCCGGGGAGGCCGATGCCGGCAGGGAGATGGCCGGGCCGGCATCGGACACCGCGACCTGGTCATCCTGGGAGGAGCAGATGCTCTCCACCTGCCGCCAGGAGCAGGAGACCGGGTCTACCTCCGTCTCTCGCCAGGCCCTCTTCCAGGCCGGGAAACGGTCGCAGCGCCTCTGGCTGCGCGAGCGGCAGGCCACGGCAGACCCATCCCCGTCCCCCTCGCCGCTGCTGTCCATCCTGCGCCAGGCTGAAACCAAAGAGCAGCTGTTCGCCCGCTGCCGGGAAATCCTCGCCACCGCCGGGGAAGACCGCAGATGACGGTTTTCTCCGTGACCCGGGAGTATGCTGTTGTCTTTTGCGGGTGAGAATAGGTATAATTCCCGTGTAGAGTTCCTCCTTTCCATTTGCCACCCTGTCATTTCGCCTCCATGCCAGATCCCACATCACCCGCTGCCGGAAACTCCGCCCAGACCAGCCCTTTCCTGCCGGACGGCGCCCTGCTGGCAAGCCTCATCCACTCCCTGCCGCTCAATGTCTACGCCAAGGACCGGGAAGGCTGCTTCATCTTTGCCAACAGTTTCTACTGTCAGAACGTCGGTATCGCCGTGGCGGACCTGCTCGGCCGAACCGATTACGATATCCACCCCGAACATCTCGCCAGGAAATTCCGGGCCGATGACCGGCGCATCATGGAATGCGGCTGCAGGGAGACGATCGAGGAGCAGTGGCGAGCGATCGACGGGTCGGCCATTTCCTTTGTCCAGGTGATCAAGGCGCCGCTCTACGATTCGCCGGAAAACGGCAATATCATCGGGACCATCGGGATCTTCTGGGATATCACCGAGCGAAAGCGGGTGGAGAGCGAACTGGCGGAGGAACGCAGCCTCCTCCGCACCCTGATCGACAATCTCCCCGACTACATCTACGTCAAGGACCTCGAGAGCAGGATCGTCCTCGCCAACACGGCACAGGTCGAGGTGCTCGGCAGGACGGAGCAGAAGGAGGTGCTCGGCCGCACCGATTTCGATTTCTACCCCGAACAGGAAGCGCGGGTATACTACGACGACGAACAGCGGCTGCTCGCCACCGGCATCCCGCTGATCGACAAGGAGGAGATGGCCCCGGTCGAAGGCGGGCACGAACGCTGGACCCTGACGACCAAGATTCCCCTCTACAATACCGAACAGAACCTGGTCGGCCTGGTCGGCATCGGCCACGATATCACCCGGCGGAAGAGGGAGGAACGGGAGCGGCAGCAGCTCGAGGAACAGCTTCAGCAGGCCCGCAAGATGGAGAGCGTCGGCACGCTGACCGCTGGGATCGCCCACGATTTCAACAACCTGCTGAATATCATCAACGGCTACACCGAACTGCTGCAGATGACCCTGGAGGCCGGCAGCCCCCACCAGGAGAGCCTTGGCAGGATTCTCCAGGCCGGACGCAGCGCCGCCGACCTGGTCGGCCAGCTCCTCGCCTTTAGCCGCCGGCAGATCGCCCAGCCCAAAATCGTCGACCTTAACAGCATCATTACCGGTATCCGCCCGATGCTCCAGCGGGTGATCGGCGAGAATATCGAGGTCGTCCTCGACCTGCGGCCCGACCTGTGGCCCGTCCGGATCGATCCGGCCCAGCTGGAGCAGATCATCCTCAACCTGGCCGCCAACGCCCGCGATGCCATGCCTTACGGTGGCACCCTGATCATGGAGACGGGCCATGCGGAGCTCGACGAACAGTATGCCAGACGATATTCCGAGGTGCTGCCGGGCCGGTATGTCGTCTTCTCCGTCACCGACAACGGCGTCGGCATAAGCAAGGAGATCCAGGAACACATTTTCGAGCCCTTCTACACCACCAAGGAAAAGAACCGGGGCACCGGTCTCGGCCTGGCCACCGTCTTCGGCATCGTCAAGCAGAACCGGGGCCATATCTGGCTGACCAGCGAACCGGGCCAGGGCGCCACCTTCAACCTGTATTTTCCCCTGGCCGAAGAGCCTCCGCCGCGTGAACACGACCTGCAGGACACCGTCCCGGCGGGCAAGCCGACCGGCCACGAGACTATCCTCGTGGTCGAGGACCAGCCTGCGCTGCAGGATCTGGCCCGGACCATCCTCGAAAACCTGGGCTATTCGGTCATCACCGCGACCAGCGGCGGAGAGGCCCTGCAGCTGGCGGACAACCTTGCGCAGCCGCCGGACCTGCTCCTGACCGACGTCATCATGCCGGGCATGAGCGGCCGGGTTCTGGCGGATCAGCTCTGCCGGCGATACCCCCGTCTGCAGGTCCTCTATATGTCAGGCTACACCGATGACGCCATCGTCCATTACGGCATCCTCGAACCCGGCATCGAGTTCATCCACAAACCCTTCACCCCCACCGGTCTGGCGAACAGGATCCGCTCGCTGCTCGACCGGCAGGACTGATCGGAATCCCCATGATTCCCGCCCACCAGAGGAAGAATCCGCCAGAGGAATCGGTCCAGATCGTCAATCGCGACAACCTCGTGGTCGGCGCTGTCCCGCGCAGCAGGATGCGGCGCGAGGCGCTGATCCACCGCGCCTCCTATATCCTGGTTTTCAACACCAGGGATGAGCTGTTCCTGCAGAAGAGGACCGCAACCAAGGATATCTACCCCGGCTACTGGGACGTCGCCGCCGGCGGGGTGGTGCTGGCCGGGGAATCCTACGAGGACTCGGCCGGTCGCGAGCTGACGGAGGAACTCGGCGTCACCGCGTCGCTGGTCCACCTGTTCGACCATTTTTACGAGGATTCGGCCAACCGGGTCTGGGGTCGGATCTTCCGCTGCACCCACGACGGCCCGTTTACCCTCCAGGCCGAAGAGGTCGCCTCCGGCCGCTTCATCACCGTTGCCGCCGCGCTGGCCCTGAGCCGTACCGAGCCCTTTACACCGGATGGGGTGGAGATTCTGCGGAGGATTCAGGAAGGTGGTTGAAGCAGGTCGGCGCGGTTTCGACAGGCTCAACCTGCGCCTGGAGGTTGAGCTTGCCCTGAGCCTGTCCTGAGCCTGTCGAAGGGCTTGCCCTGAGCTTACCCTGAGCTTGCCGAAGGGCTTGCCGAAGGGCTTGCCGAAGGGCCTGCCGAAGCACCTGCGCCTCTCCTGTCAGCCGAGCAGCAGCGAATCGAGCGCCAGTTCCTCGCCCTGGGTCTGGTAGAAGCGGGCGAGCAGGTCGGCGACGGTCAGATTTTTCTTGTCGTCGCCGGCGACGTCGAAGATGATCCGCCCCTGGTGCAGCATGATCAGCCGGTCGCCGAAGGCGATGGCATGCTTCATGTTGTGGGTGATCATCAGGGTGGTCAGCCGCTGCCCGGCGACGATGTCGCGGGTCAGCAGCAGGATCTGGCCTGCGGTCTTCGGATCGAGGGCGGCAATATGCTCGTCGAGCAGCAGGACCTCCGGCCGCACCATCGTTGCCATCAGCATGGTCAGGGCCTGGCGCTGACCGCCGGAGAGCAGCCCGACCTTGTCGAGCAGTCGGTCCTCCAGGCCCAGCCCGAGCTGCGCCAGTTCCCGGCGGAAACGCTCCCGGTCGGCGTGCCTGACACCCGGGGCCAGACCGCGCCGCCTGCCGCGGCGGATCGCCAGCGCCATGTTCTGCTCGATGGTGGCAGACGGACAGGTCCCCAGCAGCGGGTCCTGGAAGACCCGGGCGATGAGGCCGGCTCGCTTGTATTCCGGCCAGCGGGTGACGTCGAGGCCGTTGATCGAAACCGTGCCGCTGTCGGGGAAAAAGCCGCCGGCGATGCAGTTCAGCAGTGTCGACTTGCCGGCGCCGTTGGAGCCGATGACGCTGACGAATTCCCCCTCACCGATGGTCAGGCTGAGGTTGTTCAGGGCGAAGACCTCGTTGACGCTGCCCCTGTGGAAATATTTGACAATGCTGTCGAGGACGATCACCGCTCTATCAGCCTTCTCTTGAGGTTGGGGGTAATCAGGGCGATCACCACCAGTACGGCGGTGATCAGGTTGAGATCGCTGGGATTGAACTTGAAGCCGCCGATCTCAAGTCCCAGGGCCAGGGCGATGGCCAGACGGTAGACGATCGAACCGAGCAGGGCGGCGATGAAGGCCCGGGCAATGGTCCGGGCGCCGAAGACCGTCTCGCCGATGATCACCGAGGCCAGGCCGGCGACGATGGTGCCGATGCCCATGCCGACGTCGGCCGCCCCCTGGTTCTGGGCCACCAGGGCGCCGCTCAGGGCGACCAGGGCGTTGGAGATGCCGACGCCGAGGATGATGATGGTGTGGGTGTTGACGCCCTGGCTGGTGATCATCTGCGGGTTGTCGCCGGTGGCGAGGATCGCCTGGCCGATCTCGGTGCCGAGGAACCAGACGACCAGGGCGACCACCAGCACCGCGAAGCTGCCGAAAATGATCAGCCCGGCAAAGTGGGCCTGGACGCCGAAGGCGGTCACCGCATCGAAGACCGTCGCCGAGCCGAGCAGGGCGACGTTGGGGCCGGCCATGATCCGGATGTTGATCGAGTAGAGGGCGATCATCGTCAGGATGGAGGCCAGCAGATGGAGGATTTTGAACTTGGTGTTCAGCACCGCCGTCGCCATGCCGGCGAGGAAGCCGCCGGCCAGGGCGAGGAACAGCGACAGGAAGGGGTTGATGCCGTGGGTGATGGCCACTGCCGAGATCGCCGCGCCGAGCGGCAGGCTGCCGTCAACCGTCAGGTCGGGAAAGTCGAGGATCCGGAAGGTCAGGTAGACTCCGATGACCATGATGCCATAGACACAGCCCTGCTCTATGGCACCCAGTGCAGCGTAGAAGGTCATCCGGCCTGTCCTATTTGTGAACCTTGGTCGCCTTCTGCAGCAGTTCGGCCGGCGGGGTGACACCCATCAGCTCGGCGTACTTGAGGTTGATGTCGAGCTGCAGTTCCTTCTGGAACTCCACCGGGATGTCGGCCGGCTTCTCGCCGTTCAGGATCCGTTCGGCCATCGCCCCGGTCTGGTAGCCGTGCCTGTAGTAGTCGAAGCCCATCGCCGCCACCGCCCCGCGGGCGACCGAGTCGACATCGGCGGCAAAGACCGGCAGCTTGTTCTCGACGCCGACCTTGAGGACCGACTCCAGCGCCGAGACGATGGTGTTGTCGGTGGGGATGAACACCGCATCGACCCTCCCGACCAGGCTCTTGGCGGCAGAGAAGACATCGGCGGTCTTGGCGGCGGTGGCCTCGACCACCTCAAATCCCATCTTGCCGCTCAGTTCCCTGATCCCGGCCACCACCATCTTCGAATTGGCCTCGCCGGCGTTGTAGAGCAGGCCGAGCTTCCTGATGTCGGGCTTGAAGGTCATCACCATCTTCATGTGCTCCTCAAGCGGCAGCAGGTCGGAGACGCCGGTGATATCGCCGCCCGGCTTCTGCAGATCCTTGACCAGCCCGGCCGAGACCGGGTCGGTGACGGCGGTGAACAAAAAGGGCCGCTTCATCTCGGCCGGGGCCTTGGCCAGGGCCTGGGCGCAGGCCTGGGCCGAAGGGGTGGCGATCGCCACCAGCAGGTCGGCCTTCTCGCCCACCATCTGCTGGGCGATCTGGGTGGCGGTGCCCATGTTGGCCTGGGCGTTGTGGATCTTGTACTCCACCGCCACGTTCTTTTCCTTCAGGTAGTCCTGCAGGCCTTTGAGCACCGCATCCAGGGCCGGATGCTCGACAAACTGGTTGACCGAAATGACCACCGGCGCAGCCAGTGCCCCCTGTACCATCGCCAGCAGCAGCATCAGGGCGGCAATTCCTGCTCTCTTCATTTTTTCCTCCGTCAAGTGACACGCACCCATTGTTTTCCAGATCCGCCACCCGTCGCCGACTCGCAGCCCGGGCCCGGATGGCGGGCAATTATTCCCAGAAGACATCTAGCCCACTTTTGGTTTTTGGTCAACGGTGCACCAACAAAAAAACCCTCCCGACAGCAGAGCCGCCTGGAGGGTCCGGGGTGGGGAGGAGGTACCCCGAAATCGTATTACATTCTGTTGCCCATCATCATGCCGCGTCCGCCATGGGGGCCCATGCCTCTGCCCATGCCCATGCCTCCGCCCATACCGCAACCGCCGACATACTGGCTCACGCCGGCCGCTTTGGCCTTGTCCTGGATGACGGTCTGCAGGTCGAACAGTTCGCCGCTCAATTTCGAGGCGGCAGCCGGGTCGGTGTTCTGGTTATTCATCAGCGCCCGCATCTCGGCATGCTTCATGACGATCTGCTTGCGCAGGTCCTGAGTGTCGCGGTAGAAGGCATCGATCTTGCCACGGGTGGCATCATCGAGCTGCTGGTAGGCCTGCGGCGCCATATTCGGACAGCCCATGCCCATGCCCATGCCGCCACGGGCGGCAGCGACTCCGGCGGTGGCAAGACTGGCGACGAGAACGATGGCGGCGATTTTCTTTTTCATGGTATTTCTCCTTGTAAAATAGTTGACGAAGACTGGAGATCACTTTCCGGTTGCGCCATTTTTTCTATCGGATGGCGATGCCTTTCACCGCCATTGATGTCTTATGCCAGAGAAAAAGCAACAAGCATGCCAGAAGATCGACTTCGATTCTATTTATTTAATATGATTGTTATTTCCACGATTGACGACAATAGCTCACCGTTGCCGGCCCCGCCAGAGTGGGTAAAAAGTATCCAGCCGTGAGAGGGAGGTGGCACCCTTTTTCCTAGTGCCGGCCCTTTTCCTCTCCGGCAGCCGGCAGGCGCATCGACACCGCCGGACCGCCCCGGATGGCGTTGACGGCCAAACCGCTTGTGGAATTGCGGCGGGATTGTTATCATTTTGCATCGGCAGAGGGGTCAG
Source organism: Desulfobulbaceae bacterium (assembly GCA_008933635.1). Taxonomy (GTDB): domain Bacteria; phylum Desulfobacterota; class Desulfobulbia; order Desulfobulbales; family Desulfocapsaceae; genus Desulfoprunum. The sequence continues at coordinate 19,886 of WBUQ01000071.1, forward strand.
ATCATTCCCCGGCCCAGTCAATTTCACGGGGTGAGGGACACGGATCCCGCCCTCACTGATTCAGGACACCTGATGCCACAGTCCATCAAGACCCAGGTCAGGGAATTCTGCACGGCGGCCGGCCAGCCGTTCAGCTACGACATCGCCAGAAACGTCTATATCTGGTTCGGCATGCTCTGGGGGCTGCCCATCCCGCTGGTCACCATCACCCTGCATTACGTCTTTCTCAGTGCACTGAACCACGCATCGCCACTCGCCGAAATTCTGACGACACCGATTCAGTGGTTCTTCATGGTCCATCCCCTTCTCTTCGGCACCCTGTTCGGCATCCTCGGCAGCGTCAGGAAGGAAAAGGAGCGGCAGGTCGCCGCCCTGATCGACGAACTCCAGGTCCTCTCCACCTGCGACCCCCTTACCGGGCTCAGCAACCGCCGCAATTTCACCACCATCTTCAACGACGAACTGGCGCGGCTCAGCAG
>WBUQ01000219.1 GCA_008933635.1 Desulfobulbaceae bacterium
ACCATGAACAGACCGACAACCGTTTCCAGAATATTCTTTTTCATCATTCCACCAGATGACTCTGATAAATATCTCCCATTGTGGTCCTGACAAACGCCCGGATGTGCTCCTTGGGCGACCACTGAATCTCCTCCGGGCTGGCAAAGACGTCCATTTTCCCCTTGTCCAGAATGATTACCTGGTCGGCCAGGTTGAAGACCTTCGGGATATCGTGGCTGACGATAATCGAGGAAAAACCTTCCTGGGCCTGGGTTTCGGCGAAGAGACGATAGATGTCCTGGGTCATCACCGGATCGAGACCGGTAGTCGGCTCGTCGAACAGCATGATCTCCGGCCGCAGCTGCAGGGCCCTGGCCAGGCCGACCCGTTTCTGCATGCCGCCGCTCAACTGGGCCGGGTATTTCCCCTCGTGCCCGTCGAGGCCGAGCCGGGCCAGCGTCGCCGCCACCTGCCGGTCGATCTCCGCACCGGACATCCTGGTCCGCTCGCGCAGCGGTAGGGCCACATTCTCATAGACCGTCAGCGAATCAAACAGCGCCGATCCCTGGAACAGGACCCCGAACCTGGTGCGCAATTCCTCGAGCGCCCGCCCGTCGATACGGGTTACATCCCGGCCCTGGACGAAGATCCGGCCGGCATCGGCCCGCATCAGACCCAGGATGAGTTTGATGGTGACGCTCTTGCCCTGGCCGCTGGCACCGGCGATGACCGTCGTCTTTCCGGCGGGAATGGTGAAGCTGACCCGGTCGAGGACCGTCTGCACCCCGCCGTCCCGCTTCGGAAAGGCTTTCAGAACCTCGTTGAACTCGATGGCCGGAGGGTTCACAACAGCACCGCCGTCAGCAGATAGTCAAAGACCAGAACCGAGATCGAGGAGAGGACGACGGCCTGGGTCGTGGCCCGGCTGACGCTCTCGGCCCCGAAACCGGCCCCCCTGATCTCCCGGACGAAATAGCCCCTGCCGGTGCAGATCCAGACCACCAGGACGGCAAAGACAAAGGATTTGATGACGCCGAGGTTGATGTCGTGGTTGGTGACGCTGCCGCGCATTCCCTCGACGTAACTGCCGGGGTTGACACCCATCAGGGTCACACCGGCAACATATCCCCCGGCGATACCGACCACGTCGAAGATGGCCGTCAGCAGCGGCACCGATATCAGGGCGGCTAGGAATTTCGGGCTGATGAAATAGCGGAACGGGTCGATGGCCATGCAGTCAAGGGCATCGATCTGTTCGGAGATCCGCATGATCCCGAGTTCGGCACACATCGCCGAACCGGCCCGACCCGCCACCATCAGGGCGGTGAGGACAGGCCCGAGTTCCATGATCAGGGTCAGCGAGACGGCCGAGCCGAGCATCCCCTCGGCCCCGAACTTGTGCAGCGAGTAATAGCCCTGCAGTCCGAGAACCATGCCGGTGGAGGCAGCCGTGCAGACAATGACGGTCAGCGACCCGGCCCCGATGAAGTGGACCTGCCTGACCACCTCCCGTAACCGGAAAGGCAGCCGGAAAAAGCCACGCACGGCCTTCAGCAGGTAGAGGGTCATCCGGCCGAGATCCTGCAGGACATACAATCCGGTATCCCCGAACTGTTGAAGAGAATTTTTCTGCATAGGCTGCGACCGGGATTTCCGACACACCAGGACCAGGCTGAAAAAGGCTGAACTGCGGCTGCGCCGGAGCAGGTCGGACCCCGGCTGCATTGCCCCCCATAAAGCACTACAGCATAAAAACTAGATCACCCGTTGTCAATAACGATACAAATTTTAACACTTTTTACGGGAAGCAGCTGCGGAATACGGACAAAGGGAAAGCATACGCCTGTCCGGCGGAGGATTGGCCGGGATAATCAGGATTTTCTCGGATCAAAGGTCTCGCGCAGGGCCTCACCGATGAAAATCAGCAGCACGAGGGTGAGGATCAGCACCGAAAAGGCCGACAGCGACAGCCACCAGGCCTCGATATTGGCCTTGCCCTGGGCCAGCAGTTCACCGAGGCTTGGGGTCGACGGCGGGACCCCCAGGCCGAGGAAATCCAGGCTGGTCAGCGCCAGGATCGAGGCCGAGACCCGGAACGGGAGAAAGGTGATGACCGGCGTCATGCCATTGGGCAGGAGATGCCGGTACATGATCGTGATGTTGCCGACGCCCAGCGCCCGGGCGGCCTTCACGTACTCCATGTTCCGCCCCTTGAGGAACTCAGCCCGGACATAGTCGGAAAGTCCCATCCAGCTGAACAGCGACAGCAGGATCAGCAGCAGCAGTACGCTCGGCTGGAAGATCGAGGCGAAGATGATCAGCAGATAGAGCTCCGGCATCGCCCCCCAGATTTCGATGAACCGCTGGAACAGCAGGTCGGTGCGCCCGCCGAAGAAACCCTGGATGGCCCCGGCGGCGATGCCGGCGACCGTGCCGATGGCGGTCAAGGTAAAGCCGAAGAGGATGCTCAGCCTGAACCCGTAGAGCAGGCGGGCCAGTACATCACGGCCCCGGTCGTCGGTGCCGAGAAAGTTGACCCGGGTCGGCGGAGACGGCACCGGTCCGTCGATCTCCAGGTTGATGGAGTTGTAGCTGTGCCGGTTCGGCGGGAAGAATACCCTGCCGCCGGTCCGCTCCATCTCCGCGAGAAAAAAGGGATCTCGATAATCTGTCTCGGTCTCGAAATCGCCGCCGAAGACCGTCTCAGGATACTCCACGAGCAGCGGGAAATACGGCTTGCCATGATAGACTACCAGAAACGGGGTGTCGTTGCTCAGCACCTCGGCAAAGAGGCTGGTCACGAACAGCAGCGAGAACAGCACCAGGCTCCAGTAACCCCGGCGGTTGCGGCGGAACCGGCGCCAACGCCGGCGGGCGAGGCTCTGCCGACTCCGGATGGCGGTGGTCCTGCCCGATGAGAGTTCAGGAGTCGACATGGCGGAAGCTGATCCTCGGGTCGACCAGGACATAGCTGAGATCGGACAGCAGCCGCGATACCAGCCCGATCAGGGTGAAAAAATAGAGGGTGCCGAGAACCACCGGATAATCCCGGTTCAGCAC
>WBUQ01000072.1 GCA_008933635.1 Desulfobulbaceae bacterium
GTCCCGAATCGGGCAGCAGATCGACCGTCAACCATTGCCCCCAAAACATGGGCTCCATCTGCGATGACGGCTACCCCGGCGGGATCGGCAATGGCCAGCAATGGCTCCATGAGAGAAATTCGTCCGAAGAGATGCACCGGCAGTATCGCCTTGGTTCGAGAACTCATCCGGTCCTGAACGCTGCGGGGATCAAGAGTGAGGGTATCGGGCAGGATATCTGCAAACACCGGCGTCGCCCCGACAAAGAGAACTGGGGCAACGCTCTGTCCCCAGGAATAGGGAGAAACAATCACCTCGTCGCCCCGGCCAATGCCAAGGGCGAGGAGGGCGGAATGCAGGGCAGCGGTGCCGCTGGATACCGCCAGCACGTGGCGAACGCCAAGGATACGTGCCATTGCGTCCTCCAGCTCCGCAACCGAAGCGGCCCCCTCGAGGTCGGAAAGGAATGAGGGGTTGTTACGGCCCAGGCGTGCCGCCTCCCGTAGCAGGGCAGCCTGCCCACCACTCAGCCCGGCCCCCAACGGAGATGTTGCCGTTTCATAGCACTCTTCTTCCCTGATCACATCCAATGGAAGCATGGTCTCTCCCCCCTCGTTTCATAGTGTTCTCGATTCAACAACCTGCCCAGGGCAAGAAATCAGCGCATCCAACGGGCGTTCTGCCGTTCCGCCGCCAGCTCTCGCAATCGTCCGTTGAGCGTCATGGTGTTCAGGCGGCCCCGATCATCAACAATCTGCTGCTCGAGCAGATCCGCCGGAATCTCCGCCCCGGCCCGCATGCCGTCCAGGCCGTTCCAGGGTAGCAGGCTTTGGTTGCTCGCCATCGCCAATGAGCGGAGACGAATGAACTCGAGCTCAAGGGGGTCATCCGCACATAGGTGGTCATCGGTGGCGGCTCGCAGGTGTCGCGATTCGATGGCCGAACCCAAGGCTCTGTTAATGGCATCGGCCCGCAACCCGGCCTGGATCAGGATCTCCTGCAGCGAGCGGCCGCTTGGCCGGAGGGGGGCGAGAAAATCGGCCGCCTGTCCCACCACCCCGGGAGCCAGAGTCCTCCCGAAACGGGCAGCCAGCATCGGCAGCATCTCTTTGATTTCTCCGGCGCTCGGCTTGAGAATCGGGATAGAGACCCTGAAACGGTCGAGCAGGGCTGGGTCAAGGAGATCGGGCCGGTTGCTGGCCCCGATAAAAAGAACCCTGCCCCGCAGATGCATGCTGCCGAGCCAGTTGAAGATCCTGGCCAACAGTCGCTCGCTGGTTCCCGAATCGTTCGAGCCACCGGTGGAACGCTGACCAAGGAGCTGATCGATCTCGTCAAAGAAAAAGACACAGGGCGCGAGTTGCTCGACCACGGTGATGACCCTTTCGAGCTGCTGCTCGCTCTGCCCCACCCAGGGAGAACGGACGCTGCGCATCTCAAGAAGCGGCCAGCCAAGCTCACAGGCTAGGGCCTGGACCACATGGCTTTTGCCGCAACCGGGTTCGCCATGGAGAAGGAGGGCTTGCGGCGCGGGTCGACCTGCCCTGATTTGGGGAATGACAAGCTGGCCCACATAGTCCTTGAGGGTCTGGAGTCCAGCCACCTGCTGGAATCCAGCCTGCGGCTCGGAGACCTCGACCAGATCCTGAGCCAGTTGGCGGATCGCCCGGGCCTTGACCTCCCGCACCTCGGCCCGCGAAACCGGGCGTTGAAAGTGGGCTGCGCTTCGGTAGAGACCGAGGATTTCTACCAGCGGGATGCCCGCGGTAATGCCGGTCAGCTCCTCCACGGACAACCCTTCCTCTAAGGCACCAAACTCATGGCGTCCATTGGCTCTCAGTCTTTCGATAAGCTTGATGTAGGCCCCACGCTCTTCCACTGAAGGAAGGTCGACCGATATCCGCCGGTATGCCGGGGAGCGGCTCAGGAGCTCAACCGGCATCGACTCATAGGTGACCAGGATGATCCGAGAACGGCCGCTGGCAATGTCATCATCCACCGCAAGCTGATGGAGGATCTCGGCAATCTGCACCTCTTCGCTGGAAATACCGGCCTGGTTGACCGAAGTCGGGGCCAGATGCTCTCCGTAAAGGACTAGCACGATCCAACGTTCATTGGGGTTACGAAGCAAAGCAAAAAGCCCTTTCATGACATTGAGGGCACTGGCCTGTGTAGCAAGGCGGCGCATCACCTCGTGAGTCTGATTACCAGGTTCTGGGACTTCCCGGACAACTCCCATGGCCGGTAGAAATACCGCAACCCGATACCCTACCTTACACAGATGGGAGGCGATGAAAAAATTGAGGGAGGAGGGATTTATCTCCCCCTCGGGCCAGTAATAGAGATCCTGAGTGTTGAAAGTGAGGATTACATGCTGGCGCACGGCAAGTGCCCTATCGATCTCATCAAGGAAAGACGGTTTCATTGGTTCTCCTCCTTTTCAGAATTAATGAACGGGATTTGCTGGCTTCAGGATGCCGGGATTCCCCCGATAAACCCGATTCGGCACCATAACATTTGCTGTTTTCGGAGCCTTGACGGACCGATACCGGATGGCTGCTCCTTCCTTCGAAGCGGCATGGCTCAGCTTGCGGCCAAGCTTCGGCCCGATGATCCCCTTCTTGAAAGTTCCACGAAAATCTGCCGTGGGTAGAACAGTTCGAAGCTTGCCCAACTTAGGCTTAGAATAATCCCAGAGCTTGTTCTTCTGGACATCCTTGTATTTCAAGATACTCTGCGCCTTTGGTGCCTCCTTCAGTGCCGTTGCCCGGCTCTCCGACAGATATACTCCCTTCCCAAAACGGGCCTCGGCGCACATTTTATTGGCCGCAAAACCCTTCTGGGCGATCTTGCGAGCCGCTGCCTTGCTGGTAGCATGGAAGAGAAAGGCTTCCGCAGTTGTGACCGAAATTGACTGCACAGACCAGACGACAACGAGAATTATCTCGATTTTCCTGAAGATCTTTTTCATTTCTCTCCCTCCCTATGGATTGCTCAAGCCCGTTCCTTCTTCCCCGTTAACCCCGCCAGCAGCCCGGTCTTCAGCCGATTGGCAGCCGGCGACTGTTTTACAGGTGCAGCCGATACCGTGCTGCCTTTGGCTGAAGTGCCGGCACCATTCCCCATCGACCTGGCAAGCACGCCGCCTTCAGGCCGCCCGTGGGCGCTCCCGCTCGTCCGCTGCAGAGAAAGACCGCGATTGGCCATCTCCCGTTCGATCCTTTTGAGTTCACCGTGGCACTCCAGTCCGGAAAAACCGCTCATGTCGAGGTGCAGCTCACCGGTCTGCCTGTCCACTTTCGCCCAGACACAGGTCCGGCCACTGATAGCCCGCAGACCTTCACCGCGGTGCTCCACGTGATAACCCAACCCCGCAAACGACTGTGCGGCCAGACTCCTTGTGACCTGACCCTCCGCAGTAACGAGTTGGGAATGAACCTCATCCCTGATGGCCTGCAGACGGGACTTCACTGCCCTGACCTGTCGCAGGTCAATACTGTTGCCATCGGCATTACGAAGGCTTTCACCCCAAGCCCGCGACTGCTGGGCCAGGCGGTCCAGCTCAGCCCCATGCTCGAACCGGGCAAATGTACCCAGAACATTCTTCTCCGCCAGGACAAAACACATGGCCTGTACGGAAAGAATATCCCTGTTTCCTTGACCGGAAAGGTGGGGCTGGCCGGACGTCGTCGAATGCATCCGTATACTCAATTCCCGCTGCCACGCCTCAGTGCGCTCCTTGGCATTCTGCCAGCGCTGGGCACGTAGTTCTGCGCGCACCCGCGCGGCCTCCGCCTCCGCCACCCGGCGCGCGATCAGCACCGAATCCACCACCGCATCGGCAGCAGCGCTGTTACTCTCTACCCTCGGACTGTAGGATGTTTCCTCGCTCATCTTTTACCCTCCCCGGTTTATTAATTACGCTCCGACCCCCATGGGATCGAACCCCTTGGAACTGACCGTATAGTTAAACTCATCGCCCTGGTCTGATTCTGGCTTGCCTGTCGGTGTCGGGCCGGGTGCGGACGCTGCGGCTTCGAACTCCTCCGCCGGAGCGGATTCGTTTGCCGACCCAGCCGGGGCCGCGGTCTCAATTTGCCGCTCCTTCGGCTGCCAGCCGGCCAGGCCCAGGATCGCCTGCCCCTGGTCGATGGCCATATCCAAAACGGTCTGGAGAATAGCGTGCATCCTGTCAATCATCGCCAGCAGCATGGACGAGATTCCGCCGGTAATCACCAACGGGAGAAAACCTGCGGCGGTAATGCAGAAAAGAATGATCCATTTGACCAGGGGCAGCGCTCCGTTGAAACTGACAAGCCCTGCACCGATGATTGCGGCATTGGCACAAAGAAATGCGGCCAGCGGTATCCATGCTGGTGGGACATAGCTTTGTGCCGTGGCCGCCACACTCTCCTGCAGACGGGCAATCGTCGCGTCGATGTCATCGCCGCCTTCCGCTGCAGGAACCCGCTCCTCCGCTTGGGCTAACTGAGCACTGGGTATTACTTCATGGACTGCTATGCCTGTCCGGTAGTACCCCAGCAGAAACTGCGAGGTCACCGCAGTGATGGTACCCAGGATGCAGATACCGATGAATGTCCCCCGAACAATGGGCGAGAAGTTGCCCATCCAAGGCGCCAGGTGAGTAACTCCCAGGACATCGAACAGGTACAGGCCCCAGGCAATGGCCGCCGTCCAGGTGGCAATCGCCATCAGCGTGCCCGGGCTTGTTTCGGTCAGCAGATTGGCCGAAAGGCCAAGGCTTTCGTACGTCTGGGCCAGAACACCAAGCTCACAGGTAAGGAAGATAACGGTCAGGACTGTATAAATAAGGGATCCGAAGATCCACATGATATGATGACGATTAACCTGATTCGGCGATTCGCCATGAACTTGGTCCCGAACCCAGGTTCGGATCGCCTGCTGGCCATTCCTGCACCATTCCATGATCATCTGGAGCGGGCTGTAGACAAACATCATACAGCATGTATTGAGACGGGTGACACTATCGCGGTTGGCGCCAAGCCAGCACAACCCGCCGATGACGGCAAGGACGATGGCGACAAGCGCGACAATCAACGTGTCTTGGGAAATAGGCAGGGTCTTCATGTTCGTTCCTCCCTTGGATTGGATTAATTTGGGATACATGTGAAGCCGCAATTTTTTTTGTTGGTGCGTACGGCAATCACCGTGAACGAACGTATGACAGAACTGGATCGGCTTCTGTTGCCAGGTGCCGTAACCCCATTCCTGTGGCAGGGCTGATTGTTTATTATCAATTGTCCATGGATGTCTCCATCGTTTCTCTCTTTAACTCTCGGTGTTTCATCGTCTCAAGCCTCCTAGGTGTGGATAGATTCCACTGGCCCTCAATATCCATCAGCAACTCATAAAAAATTAGCGATCTCATGAACCAACTGGCGAAAGGACCTGACTGATGTCTTGGTCCGGACCCAAAAACCGTACGTCTCCCGCCTTCATCGCCATGAGTGCCTGTGTCCAGGTCTCCCGCGTCTTTTTCGTCTTGTTGGGGTCAGCCTCTTTCTCAAACGCGACGACGATCACCCGTGCACCATGCAGATCAACCTCGCTCTTGAGATGCTGGTTGTCCACCATATCGCTGGCAACGATAATGATCTTCTCCTGGGCTTGACCCATAGTGGCCAGGAGGTCGCCGCAGGCGGCAAGAAAACCGTGGATATCGGTTTTGGGTGACTTCACCGGCTTGAGGTCCCGGATGTACTTGATTGCCTGCAGCCGCACCAGCTCCTGCTGCGCCTTCTCCGCCTTTGCCTGCCGTTTGGTGCGAAGATCAAGAAAGTTTTTCGTCGATACCGCGGATTCCGGGATAACCAAGACCTGCGGCAGCAACTGGGTGTCCGCATTATCCAGATAACTCTTGTCGGTAATCCTGCGGCCATACAGGCTGTCGCCCGGCTCCATGATTTTGAGGATCAGTTTCTCCATGAGCTTCATGCTCAGGTTCCGCAGATCATACGAGCCGCTCTCGTCCACCCCGACAATGAAGAACCGGGAAGCTTCCGCAGAGGTATTGAATGCCAGAAGACAACAGAGGTAAACGAGTACGGCGGTGATGTGCTTGATCTTGTTCATGTCGATTCCTCCTGCAAATGAGTTGAATGGGGAGTGTGCATACTGGCTCATCGCTTCTTATTAGCAACTCATAAAAATTTTTCCCGGGGAACCATGACAAAACAGATGAATCCTGCGTGCTGGTGAGGCGGCGTTTGCCAAGATGACATATCCAGGCTCATCCGCAAGCGCATGACTGATGTCATTAACGGGAAAAAATCAAGGAGGGGACGCAAGCCTCACCCTCGCGATTCTAATGGTTTTAGAGCCCCTACCTGACAGGAGGGGGATGAGGCAAGCCTGCGGAGGCGTATGTTATCGAATATCCATGAAGATATTTTACAATTATGGTTTTTCCTGTTTCGCGAAGCGTCCTTGATAGCGCGCCTGGCCCTTGCAATCCTTAAAGACAAATTGGCATATACTGGTGCCGGGATAGAGCGCCATTGGGGTGTGGCCGAGGTTAACAATCTCCAGGACTTGCCGGTTGCTGATTCCCGGCTACATGAAGCCGGCGGTGACATGCACGGCCAGCCTGAAGCGGGCAAAGCGACTTCGGCCTTCCAATCGGCCGGAGATGCTTTCTGAGAGAGTGATTTTCTCCTTTGTGATTCCCAGGATCATTTCACCGGGATTGATCACGATGTAGCAACCATCATCAATATGGACATCCCCCGTAACATCTTCAAAACGTGAATTATCCTTGATATGATAAATGTCATGATGTTTTTCGAAAGATTCGAAAATCATTACCCAAAGACAGATCTACAGATCCTGGCCCGATCTGCGAGTCATCAAGTGGTTCAATGCAGATCAAGTTGTTTTCAAGTGCCTTTTTGATTTCATCTTCGATGAGGATTGCCATTACTCAATCCTCGCATATAATCAGAAATAATCAATTGCCCCTGACAGGAAATTGCGGATAAATCCCCAAACAACGGAACCCCTCTTTCAGAAGCTCGACTGGAAGGCCAACAATATTAGTTTCGCTCCCCTTTATTGTTTCCACAAACTTTCGGCCCTGCTCCTGAATTGCATAGGCGCCCGCCTTGTCTAAAGGCTCGCCTGTTGCCACATAAGTATCAATTTCGTCATCGCTGATTTTCTTGAAGAGCACCTCGGTCACGGCATGGCTCGACCATTCTCGGTTATACTTTTTATCAATAAGAGCCAACCCCGAAACAACCCAGTGAATGTTTCCACTCAACCTGTGGAGGATTTCTTTCGCATTTTCAGCCGAATGCGGCTTGCCAAGAATGGTATCCCCTAAAACGATTACCGTATCACAGCCAATAACCAGCCCATTGGCCACCTGTTGCGCAACAAGGAGGGCCTTTCCCAAGGCATTATGAACAACCAGACATTCCGCAGAAGCTCCCGTCATTACCTCTTGAAAGGTATCTGGGGATACACACTGAAACTTGAGTCCGAGATCTTTCAAAATGGCAATGCGACGGGGTGAAGATGATGCAAGAATGACAGGAAGAGGGGCCATAGATCTATTCCTTTGACATCTTAGACCATGCCTCCATGAACTTGCCGAGCCGCTCTTCGTCGAGATCGTTTTCCCAATATCCATTTCTTTTGAGGGCCGACCCAACGATAATAGCATCGGCAAAGTGGCGACAAAAAGCGAGGTTTTCGATGGTTACGCCGGAACCGATCAGCAATTTTGCCTCCCAGGAAAAAGGAGACGAATGGGAGGAATATGAGTCAATAGCCTGACGAAGATTGTGGAGTTCGTCACCATCAACCGGTATGCCTGTGGCGGAACCTGTCAGGATAGCTCCCTCAACCTTTTGGAACACGAGATTTTCCGTCCAGAAAGCCAGCTGGTCCAGCCCTGGGGGAAAGATCGTGTGTTTTTTTCGCAAATCTACATAGACAAGAGGAAGCCCCCTAGGGTCAGCATCTGGGCTCATGGCATGCCAACAGTTTCGCATGGCATAAAGATTCGCCAGATTGCCCTGATTTGGTGTTTTCCCTTCCGGACGAAGCCCTGCGAAAAGAGCGGTTTCAGACCGTATGAATTGAAAGCCGTGTCTCAACGCGATGATTAACGCAAGATCGTCACTGAAAGCGAGAACTTGAATACCGAACCGACTTGCTCCATAGGCCTGCCGGAGTTCTCTTGCCAACAGCGACATGATCGCGATAATGGCGACAGGTTGGCGGTTACGGACAAAATAAGGAGCTGCAATATTCTCCAGCATAAGGGCATCGGCGGAATATCGAAAATACATCTCGGCCTCTTTCAGCATTCTTTCAGAAAGAAACGGGACAAAAGAAAATGCAGAAGCCTTCTCTTCGAGGACTCCATAGATCCGATTAAGATCTTGAAAACGGATAAATTCAGCTCTGGGGCTTTGTAGTATTGTACAAAAATCTTCTTCAAGTGAAATCACAAGCTCCCAATCTTCCTTAGTGGCGACTGGTAAATAAGTCTCCCCCCTGTTCACTGAAGAGGAGGTGAGGATCGTGTTCACTGGCACATGGAGCATGCCAATAAATTCGCTTGGTCGTGGATACTGTTTCATTTGTAGCTGTTATCAGATTACAGTATGGCTTAGCCGTTCGAATGCCTTTACGTGCCCGCCATATTCTTCTTTTGTGCCCGTATATTGCGGAGGAGGGCCATTAATCACCGCATCGTGAATACTTGCCCATGGCAACCCTGCCAATGCGTTTTTAGCATCAGATTGCAGAGGTTTACCATCAGCATATCGCACCAGTACATTTCCACACGCCCTGATGTCTATGCCCGCAGCCCTGCCTTTACCAAAACCGCTGGCTTGATAGGCATCTGCCGCCTGCCCCTTGATTGACAACAAGAATGCGCACTTCCCATCATCCAACTCTCGACTGAGTAGAACCTGACCTTGCCGGAGCAGGACCACCCAGGTCTTTATGTTGAACATATTGTCCCGAATCACGTCGTTGAATTCCATGCCGAGAACCGTGCCATCTTGGAGACAGATCTCGCTTTGGATGGACAGCAGGAAACTGTCCCAAAGGACCTGCCCTGGATCGCTCCAGAGTAGCTGACTCCATATCATTGCCCGCCGGATAGCCTCCTGCGTTCTCACGGGAGGGCTGCTTATCTGCGCAAGCTGCGCAAACAGTTTTTCCGCCACGTTCACACACTGCGCCTTTCGTTCTTTCCGCTTCTCCGGGTAAAGAACCGGTTCATCCTCATGCAGCATGAACCGGTCTCTTTTAATCCGGTTATTCCAAAAATCATTCAACTGCATCTTGAACGCCTTCAATCGTTTTTCGAGCTCCTCGCCCGACTCTGATTGCTCAAACACGGACAGGAGATATCCCTGTATCCACTCCGGAAATCTATCCAGATCTCTTTTGGGATGATACTGGAGGTGCGGGATATGAAGTGTGTCGAGCAATTCCTTTCGTTCTCGGGAGGCGGAAAGCAACACCAGAAAATTCTCCGATGGATAGAGCTGCAGGGCTCCGGAGGAGCAAACCTGGACGCAGAGGCCACAACCACTACAATATCGACTATCCATCAACGGCGGGAGATCAGTATGAACTCGATCAAGAAAGGTATCACAGTAAAAAGTTTGGCTGCATTGACCGCAGGCCCGGCAACGATGCGTGTTCAAAAAGGAAAATCGGGGCCAGAAGGCCTTTCTGTTGCCCTTTGGCGACACATCTCTTGAGAATGTCGTTTTCGAGGCAAGCAACCGACGAACTTTCGCAGGGCCGGTCGGCCCCTTTCTTTCTTCCCAATTTTCCTTACCAGTCTTGTTTAGATCAGTTGAAAGCAGCGCCCAGGTTCCGATCTGAATACCGCCTGTCGCGGCCCCCTGACCGTCGAAATCTTTGGAATCGCTCCATTTTTCCTTCATCCAATTCTGACAAAATCGAACCTCGTTTCCACTTGTGAGGCCGCCGCTAACCCAAATCTCCAGACCTAAGGATCGTAACATGGCCCCACCGGACAGCAGCCCGCTGAGGATCTGGTTGCGATAGGGGCCGACAAATCGTCCGGACATCTGATACAGTTTGCCGTTGGCGTCACCCCAGGTTAAGGGATCGGCGTACCAAGCCGGAGTGTCAGGCATCAGTTTATCATCGTAGCGGGGAACCTGGGATTTCAGAGCGTTGACCACGGTCATACCCCGAACCCCAAAGTCTGATGCTTTGTCCCCATGGCAGGAGACCAGGTGGTGCTCTCGCAGGGAAATAATGCATTCGGCATAGGCGAGCGCGTCGCTCCGATAGGGTAGCTTCAGGATCAATCTCTTTTTGTAAGCCACAGCCATTCGATGGATCACTGAAAGCCAAAGCCTGAACTCTCGCCAGTAGTTTTCCGGATCCTGAACCGACTTTTCGTTCAGGGTGCGGGGTGTCAGATATTCGTCTCCGCCAAGATAGTAGGTGACGATCTCGCGCAAAAAGTGGCGGACATTGATCTCAACAAAAGGAAAAAATTCGCTTGGAAGATTGTTGAAGGTCTCCTCAAAGAGACGCTGCCAGATGGCGGTCAAGGAACGCTCCACTTTGCCGTCGTAAATCCGGGCCATCCCTCTCCCGAGGGGATACTTACTGCCGAGTGAGACCACGACCCGCTTGGATGCCTCCGGCTCACGTGTCAGCAACTCCTTGAGAAAACGGTTCATCTGCCGGGGAGGCAGAGTTTCCATCGCCGTTTTCCCGGAATTCCACAGAGTCGGGCTGCCGGTATCCGGATAGAGACACCGGCTCCGCAAATGGCTCTGGACCTGGACACTCGGCCACCAGGTATCCTCCCACTGATCGATTCGATCCAAATAGGTGGTTTTCAGAATAACCTTATCGAAAGGCCCTTGGAGCAACGCTATTACCTTGTCACCCAGGGAGGCTATCGCCTGCTTTTCTCCGGTTACCGAAATGCCCGTCAAGGGTGTCGCCGCGGCGATATAGGCCGGTTGCTTTACAGCTTTTCCAGCATCCCTTTTCACAGAAGGATGATACCAAGGCATATCAGCACCCTTCTGCACAACCTGCTGCCTCTCTTTCAGGCTCTTGCAATAGGCTTCAAGCGACTTCGGCACAACGCCTCCTTGCAAAAGGGAAAGGGTATCCAAAATACTATTCCCGCTGTTGTTGCGCAAAGGCACATAAGGCTTGTCCCACAAGGCTACAGGAATATGGGCCATACAAAGCCGTATCGTTGAATCTTCCTTGCCAACTACATGTAGAAAAGGGAATCTCCCCTCTACATCATTGAATAGGCAGCCGCCGTTAATATCACAGCTCGTGTTGCCATAATCCTTTTTGAAAGCGAATAAAAGTCGTTCTATCGCCTGTTCCGGGCTGAAATCCCCCCGTTGGATCTTGTTGATGATTTTCTTTAAACTAACATGTAATTCTTTGAAAAAGGGGCTCATTTTCGCAAGAATGTCTTTCTCCACCAGCCCGAATTTCTTCAGTAAAGATCCCCAGCCGGGAACAACATTATTACCCTTACCCGGCTTATCTTCCTTCGACATTGCCGTCCAGAGGAACAATCGGCACATTCCGTTCCGGAAGGTAAATGCTCCCTCCCGGTTGGGATCCATCTTGGCCTTCAACAAACTGAGAATATGAAAGCCCTGTTCGCGGGAATTCAACATATACTTGGTCAGATCGTCATGGTCCTGTACATCGGCGGGGCCGTTCTTGGAAAAATCCGCGTCGATTAGGGTGAAATCAAAGGGTTCATCCTGCCATCGTTTGAATCCCTCCGCAGGATTTCCTTCAATGACGATATCTATGTTTTCCAACTTGGGTAGGTCGGAGGTTGCTGTCTCCAGGATCATTGAGGTTACCAGATTGCGGAGCAACTCCCGCCAGCTGGTAGAAGCGGCAACCTTATCGTCAATGATCAACATCCGGAAGAAGGGCGGAATCGGATAGACAGCTTCACCGCTCATCTCTTCGCCCCCTTTTATGTGCCTCTTCATTCCTTTCGTCGTGGTCCAGGCCTTTCATCTCCTCCTCCCACCGCTCCGCCAGGAGCTCCAAAAGCCCGGCCACACCTCCCCCCTCCGTTTTCACTAATCCAACCAAACCCGCCCACCACAACGCAGGTTCTCCCCCATCGAAAAAGTCCAACACCTCATCGAGCACCTTCTGTTCAATCTCAATCCTCTTATGGAGGAACCGATACTGCGACGCCCATGCGAACAGACCTGTGTTCGGTTTGAATCCTCCCTTGGCCGGGGACGATGCATCGAACAGAAGCAGCCGTACAACACTCCTCCTAAGACTTGTGAGGACTCGCTTGGCAAACTCGACGCTTGGCTTAGGCGATTGTTCATTGCCATTCCATTCCCTGCTCCCATCCTCGGTCACCAGATAGACCCTGCTGTTTTTCCGGAAACCCTCGCTGATTGTAGCAAAGACTGCAGCCAGCGGGCTGTCATCCTTGTCCGTTCCGACAACGATAATATACTCCGGCCACTCGGAGTCCATCATTACGCCTCGTTTTCCACGCCATATTTCCCTGGGATATTCTTTGTCAGATTCCGACAAAGACCAAGCACCAGTTTTCCGGTTCGCTTTCTTTTAAGCACCTTGACTTCAACCAAATCATTATTGCTGCAATAGAAGGGGAGATCAGGAAATTCTACATATTTTTTCGTCATCTCCTCTCTGCCTAAAAGGCCTTTTATAATGGGCTCGCACTCGAACTCGACGTGTGCGCCTCGCTCAACTATCCCAACAATTTTTCCTCTCAAAATTGCACCTTGAACAGGATCTGCAACTCGACCAGGGGGAGCAACTGTGTCATCTGGCTGTTCAAGACCGCATACTGGATTCACAGTGTCAACTTTCAGTTCTTCCATTGAGTTATTGATCGCGATGCAGTCTTGCTCAGCTACCTCACTATCACTGTCAACTGGAGCGGTTTCGCAGGGGGGCTTTTCGTTAAGTCGAGTCAAAAAAAACATGAAATCCTTTCCCGACAGTCCTTCCGCCGCATTGCGTAAAGGCTCAAGCAGTATGGCCTCTGCTCCTCTGGCATCTCTGGCTTGACACAGTTCAGCGGCATTTTTTCCACTCATGGCCAAAGCTTCTGCCGATAATCCACAGACAGCTAATCGCGCTCCTTGAACCAGATTCTGCAACCTATTATCCAAAAAATTATCGAAACCTGCTTCTGTCAGAACTTTTATAGAGTTTCCCTGCTGATCTTTACCAACGACCGTGTCCGCAAGTAAATGAAATGCTCTTGGCTTATTTGGTGATGGATGCAAGAATAAAGCACTATCAGGAAGGAGAAGAGAACGCGCATATTTTATCCTCGGTTTGAATGGAGCGAGGCGATAATGGCCAGCAACATCCCGCGCCAGAGGTCGGATGGTGTCAAACCCCAAGTAACGAATTTTCCTAGGAGGGATTAATTTTGGATTACCTTTCTTTTCTATTTCTTCTTTTTTCTTTGATATGGCGTTGCTTATATCTATCCCGAACCTGTCCAATTTCTCCGCAGCTTCCCAGAGAGAAGCATTATCGCCCACATACACTGTAGGAATACCAAACCGCTCAAAAAGCATTTTACTATATTTTGGGTTTCCTGCTGGAACATGGCGGGTAGCCATGTTTATCCGAGATGATACTTTTGCTGTTCTGGGGAGCAATTGTCGCGCAAGATGGAAAATAGTGATCTCCAAACAGTATCGCGTAAGGTCTAAATAGAGGTTATCTGCCACATGAAAAGACTCCAGATCTCTATCGGCTGTTTCCCCATAGTCAGCTTCAATGCTCCCAGCAAGAACAACCTTTGCTATATACCAGGGAGAGTTGCTCAACTCAGAAATTTCATTCCATAACCCTAAAGAACTGTTTCTCAATGTGTCTTTGTTAGCTATACCCTTTTCATTAAGCAATGAAAAAAGTTCAGCATTAAATTCATCGGGGTTTGAGTCAGGAGAAAAAATGGCCAAAAGACCACCAACCCTGAGGGGCTTACAAACCAGAGGAACACCGTCTTTTCCGACCTCGGAGTCTGATTCATCGGTATACAGCTCTATGTTCCATAAGTTACCTGATGAAGTTTCAGAACAAACAGGAGGAGTAATCTCAGGTCTTTTTCTCGGGGCATTGAGAATTGTCGCGCAGATTCGTCGGCCTTCGGTGATGTTAATGGCCCGCTGAAAGGCGGACAGAAATTGATCAGCAACATTTGAGGCGAGGTCATTCCACTCCTGACCCTGGAAACGAGGCTTCTCGAAAGAAGTAATGATATTTTCGTACGACTTGAGCTTCTTGACGATTTCCCGCTGCCCCGTGGAGGAAAAAATGATAATGGGCAAAGACAGATCCACCAAAGCAAGAATCCTGGGCAACAGGGTCAATGTCTCATAGTAGTAGCGACGGTCAATGCGGACGTTTTTTTGCTGGCTTTTCGCCAGCCAGTTCTCAATCTTAATAAGTTCATCGAAGCCTGGCCAAGGCCGCACTCTCGGCGACGCCAAGATCTGTTTGGCGATTGCCACAAGCCTTGCGAAATGGCTTCGCTCTTCTTCCCAGTTCTTTCCCGAGAACAACCGAAGATCAAGGAGAAGTATCTCCTGCACCTTCTCCCCTTCGGCTGGCTCTTGGCTGTCACCGATCAATCGGAATCTAAACCTCTGATCGCTACTATCGGTCTCAAGTTTCCGCAATAGCCATTCTGCAGAACCGGCGGCAAAGACCGCGACCTTACCATCGTTATCACTGCCAATCTTCCGCAACTCGGTTTGGTCCGGCATGGCGTCTTGCTGGAAGGGAAGGCCAACTGCCTGGCAGACCACCTCCCCCCAACCGTCACGCCACTGATCATCAACCAAAATCAGGTGCAGCGGTGATTCACAATGACTTGCAGGGTCGACCCAACGGGCCGTTTCATCGAGTAGTTTTGCACCCATCCGGTTTCCCTGCGGCAGCAGGCCGACCGACTCCATCAGGATTCGCAGGGCGGCAACATCAATCTCCCGGCCTCGACTTGGATTCTTCAGCAACAACTGGGGACCGATAAGGTTGAACAAAGCATGGTGATCGTCCGAATCGCTGGTCTTGGTGAGATTTGCCGCCCAGATCTGACGAAGCAGATCAAGATGCCCCTGGGCAGTGTTCCACACTGCAGATTGCTCCTCTGGTTCGAGCAGCGTGTCAATAAACTCCGGCGCTCTGTCGAGCCTATGGAGGGAGAAACCTTCCAGCACCTTTTCCAGAAGAGGCAGCAACGCCAGCGCGTCGGCATTTCCGGCCAGATGGGAACCGACATCTAATATCCTGAACCGCCAATTGCAGGCCTCGACTCCCCGCCGCAGAAAAAAGGCCACCAGCCAGTCAAGCGGCGTCAGATACCGCTTAGTATTCACCGCTCCGGTATTGCCCTTGGGGATATCGTCCCAGACTATGACGAGGGTGCGTGCCCCGCTCGATTCCAAGGGCGCCGCCACCATCTTCCATAGCGAGTCAAAGCCCTCCTGATAGGAAAACACATCCAGCCGCTTCCCTGCCGCGTTGCCGATTTGTTGCAGGGTATCAGAAACGAGACTCATTCATTGCCCCCTTTCGTCCCATTATTAGACCTTCCGGCGTGGATCGACCATTCCTGGACAAGTATCTCTATATCGTCATCGGTAACCGCAGTATCCGCCTTGCGACCGAAGAGTTCGTTGATCACCCGGCCTGGTCCTTTTCCTTTCAGATTCTCGACTCCGGTGAAAAACTGCATAGCGGCCTGCCGGTTCAAACTACCGTTTCGGGGATCACGGAAACGCTCAAGGCATGCCCCGGCCACCCTTATCAACAAACTATTGCAAGCCCTTTCAATCAAAGCCTTCCCACCTTTTAGCAAAGGATCGTCAATAGAGACCTGGAACGATTTGATCATTTGCGCAAGATCGTCCAGTCCATTGATTGCCGGCACAGAACTGGAATCGACCTCGGCAGGAATTGGCGCTGCTGTGACAGAAGAGACAAAGGAGCCTCTTAATGCCACTTCTATATCAGCACAGGAAATAATACTGTAGTTGCCTTTCTGACTGACTACTCCTTGGATGATGTTTTGCAGCTCACCAACATTACCCACATATGGGTGGGCCATCAGAAGGTTTATCGATCCGTCTCCGAAACTAATCCCCTCCTTGGACATCTGACGGGAATATCGCTGCAAGAACATCTCTGCAAGGGGACCGATGTCATCCGGACGGTCACGCAACGGGGGCAGGGTGAACACCACCCCACTGATCCGCCTTATCAAATCTTCTCGGAACTTACCGCTCGCCTGCATGGCACCTAAGTTGCGCGATGTCGCAGCGATGACTCTTACATCAACCTTAACTGGCGAATTCCCACCTATCGGCAACACCTCTCCTTCCTGCAAAGTTCGCAAAACTTTCGCCTGTGCCGCTGCCGGCATGTCCCCGATCTCATCAAGAAAAAGGGTACCGCCATCAGCCTGTCGAAATCGACCGGGACGCCTCTGCTCGGCGCCGGTGTATGCGCCTCGGTCATGCCCGAACAACTCGACCTCGACTAGATCTTCAGGGATGGCGGCCACATTAACAGCAACGAAGGGACGCTCTTTCCGTTGGGAATGGTCATGGATGTAACGGGCCACAACCTCCTTCCCCGTTCCCGATTCACCAAGAAGCAGCACAGGCATTGGAGAATTGGCGACAGCCAGCGCGCCAGAGAATATTTGGAATATATCCAGGGAATTAGCCACGGCATCCGGGCCTAGCCCCAAAAGCAATCGCCTTTGCTCGTTATTGAGGCGGCCATGCCGAAGCATGCAGAGAACCATCTCCCTGGGGGACAACCCAGCCTTGGAGAGATAGGGAGTATCTCTATCGTGCAGTTCGGTCTGTTTTTTGCTGGTGAGCATGACCACCGGCAGTTTGGGAAAATCAAGCGCCAGACGTTTTCTGACTTCTTCGCCGAAGTAATCGTCCCCCTCTCGCCCTTGGGGCAAACCGAACTCGTCAAGTCTGCCCGAGTCGAACCGAACGTCAAGGAAAACAATCGCCCAGTTGGAACCGTCGGGTGACGGTGTGGAGATCACCTGATAAATCGCATGGTAGTCATTGACAACTTCTTCGTTCTCACGCCGTTGCCCGGAGCAGAAGGAAATCGCCACCGTTGCGGAAATAGACCCAGCGTCCTGGTCTTGTGCGTTGTAGCCACCCGAATTCTCAAGGAACGATTGCCGTAAACCAGGATCGGTGGAATACTGATCGTCAATGAGGAGAACCTGCGGAATAATCATGGAAGCGCTACCCCTTTGGGCAATTCGCCGAGAAGGGACAGCAAAGGTGTGGCAGTCTTTTGAAAATTTTCCCAAACAGCAGTTAACATCTCATCGTCGCCGGTTTTCCAAGCTTCTTGCAGTTGAGTGAGCTCACTTTCCAGTGCTGCAATGGCTTTGTCCAATTCCGGAACAAGGGCTTCAATACCTGTCCTTTCCAGATAAATCGTATGCACTGCCGCCTCGATTTGCTGACGGTCCTCCGCCGTGAGTTGTCGCAGGGGCATTAGTTGGCTGACGAGTTGTCTGGGGCTGAATCCTTCAACCATTTCCTTGAGCAATTTTCTGCAGCGATCGATTTCCCTTGGAAAGATCTCAAGGATGGCACGATCCCATGTTTTGTCGGCACGGCGGTTTATCACCGTGGCCGGACGCTGGTCACGCACCTGATTCTCGAGCCAGGAATGCTTCAACTGTCCTCGCAACTGGTTTACTGGACAATGAATACGCCAAGGGGCACGCATCATAGAGCAGTCTTCTCTATCGCGGCAAACAACTGACCGACTTCCTTGAGACCCTTGTCCAGAGAGAGTCCTTCCTTAGGTAGATCGGGAATGCCTAATTGAATAAGAAAGTCGTCGGGCATCCAATCCCCTATGGAGAGATTTTCATCAAGCAAATTGCGCTTAAGCATAATAACTGTCCGTTGCGCCTTGAACTCCTCCAGAGCCTGCTGCCAAAAACCCTCCGGCAAGGCGACCGACTCAAGCCCGGGGCGTTCCCGTTGCTTGGCAAGCTGGAGGAGATAGGCCGAGACCAAGTATTCTGGAAAGGGTGAAGGGGCCAGCAAGGTCCAGTTAATTTTCTCGACCTCTTTTTTCTCAATCTGCTCGAGCAGCTGTTGGAGGCGTGGAGCCTTTAGTTGATTATCTATAATACTCCATGGAGTTGGAGAGGCGTGATAATTCTGAGGATCTCTTGATGTTGGCTCGACGCCGGTTCCGTCAACTGTTATCCGAACCACATGCACCATTGGGTTATTTTTGGCATACAGCTCCCAATCTTGTCCATGGGCAATAATTACGTCTCCAGCCACAATACACGATTCTAGAATTCCATCCTCGTCAGGGGGGAACCTCAGCTGTATCCACAGTTCGCTCTTTCTTCCTTCGAGAAATTTTGTTAGCCCGGAATCAGCGCGATGATCAAAAAACCAGAGGTTCATTGCATTACTCTCCTGTCGTTTTTACGGCTGCATTGGCGGATGTATGATAATAAAAATTATCCTTCGAGATGGAGATGGTTGTAGTACAATCAAACTCCTTCCCGTCATGATTATATTCCCTATGCTTAACCTCGTAGCTATTGCCACTCTCTGCTTTACCATTTATCTTTGTTACAAAATCAAAAAAGGGCTTCTTGAAATTCCCGACATAGCGGAACACTGCATTCTTCCCAGTGAGTTCCTCCATCTCCCTATACAGCTCATTACTGACATTTGAAAAAAAGGGAATCTCTGTATTAATAACAATAGAACAAGACCAAGAATTGGAATCATTATTAATAATAAATTTTTTGATACAATTATTTTTTTCATTATAGATATATGACAAAAATTTATTAATCATCTGCAACCAATAGCTGAACCGCGGTACCGGCATGAGGAGATTTTTTTCTGGAGAAACGGGATGTGCATTTTTCTTCCACCATGTATCACTTGTATAATCGACACCATTAATAGTCAGCACGCTAGGAGCCTTCTTCTGAAAATGATCCAAGATAAGGAGCAACGGGGCGATCGTAATATCCTTAAACCCACCCTCTTTGAACGGACGATGCAGAATTTCTTTTGTCGTTGTTATCGCTTTTGTATATTTTTTCGGCTCTTTTTGTATTTCTACGAGCGTTTGAACCAGGTCGCTGATTTTATCATGGCGAGTGACGGCACAAACTTGCTGCCTGAGCTCGTTAAAAGCCTCATCCCCATCCAAGATACACTCGGCTGCCCTTTTAATCAGCTGGCCCTCAGTATCCGGCCAAGGTACGCTTTTGCCGAATATCTCAATAATGAGCGCAGCAAGTGTCTTTCTTAACCTATGAAGGTCTTTGCAGGTGCCCCAATCGTGTTCTGTATCCCAGGTCAGACTGCCGCTTCCGACAGTTCCACCATTCTCAAAATATTGGCTGACCCGCGGGGCGGCCGAGAATATTCCTCTTGAGGGCTCATAAAGCGTCGCCCGCAACTGCTGTGTATCTGCTTGCATGTTTTCCAAAGCCTCGGTGAGATTATCGAGCGGCTGCAACAACAACTTCAACATCTGCGCCTGCTTCAGCAACTGCGAGGTTTCGTCCGCCGACCTTTGAATATAGGTCTTTGCCAGAAACTGGGCCATCGGCAACTCAATAATTGGCTTGAATAGTGCGAGCTGCTTAACCAACTCATTTAACGCACAGCTGTAATTCTTGATTTGAGCTACCGCGTAAATCTGATATCCGTAATCCCCTATTTTGATGGAATCAGACAAAAGCGATGCCACAGCAATCAGAAGAAGCTTCTCACCTCTGCAGAGCGCATTCTCGGTACCCTTCGTCGCCATATTCGAATTAATCGCCTGCAGATACGGTTTTGTTTTTCCAATTCCATTTTTTATAAAATAATCAGAGGTGCCCGGGGCCAAGTACTCGAACGTTCCCTCATCATGCTCTTCTAGAGTTGCAACAGCCATATCCTTTAAGAG
>WBUQ01000073.1 GCA_008933635.1 Desulfobulbaceae bacterium
GCAGCACGAAGTGGAGATGACCGGCATCAGGAAGGACATGGAGTGGAACATCACCAAGCGCAAAGAGGTCGAGACCTACTACCAGACCCTGTTCAACGCCGCCAACGACGCGATCCTGATCGGCCGCGGGATGCACTGCACCGAATGCAACCACAAGGCCGAGGAGATCTTCGGCCTCGGGCGCGAGGAACTCCTCGAAAAGACGGTCCTCGATCTCTCGCCGGACTACCAGCCGGACGGCTCGCCGAGCAGCGACAGTATCGCCGCCATCCTTGCCAGCGCCCGCGGGGGCGAGCAGCAGTTCTTCCGCTGGTCGTTCTGCCGGGCCGACGGCAGCGAGTTCCCGGCCTCGGTGACGCTGAAGATCTTCACCCTGAACGACGAGGAACTGACCCTGTCGAGCATCCGCGACATCTCCAAGCGGGTGGACGCAGAGGGCCAGCTGATGCAGGCCCAGAAGCTGGCGGCGGCAGGCGAGATGCTCGGGGCCATCGCCCACCAGTGGCGCCAGCCGCTCAACACCCTGTCGACTTACATCTCGAGCCTGGAGGCGGCCCAGTACAACGATCTGCTGACCAAGCCCTTCGTCGACAAGCTGGTGGCCGGCGCCAACGCCCAGATCCACTTCATGTCGAAGACCATCGACGATTTCCGCAACTTCTTCCGTCCTGCCAAGAAGAAGGAACCGGTGGACGTCTTCGGCGTCATCATCAGCGCCGTCAAGCTGATGGAGGCGCAGATGAAGCACGGCAACATCACGCTGGCGGTGAAGAACAAAGCCGGTTCCGATGCCCTGGTCGTCAACGGCTACCAGGGCGAGTTCATCCACGTCATCGTCAATATCCTCGCCAACGCCCGCGACGCCATTCTCGAGAACCGGCTGGGCAGGGGGGAAGCAGGCGGCGATATGATCGAGATCGTCGTCGCCACCGAAGGCGACTGGATCCTGATCGATATCGGCGACACCGGCGGCGGCATCCCGGAACACCTGCTGCTGCAGATCTTCAACCCCTACTACACCACCAAGGGGGCCTCGTCGGGGACCGGCATGGGCCTGTACATGGCCAAGATGATCGTTGAGAAAGAGATGGGCGGGGAACTGCTGGCGGCCAATGACGGTCGCGGCGCCCGGTTCACCATCAGACTGAGGAGAATGCAGACCGATGCGGTGCGGCCATGATCGATGACACGATGAAGAACTGCCAGATCCTGCTGGTGGATGACGAGCAGTCGGAACTCGACGCCTACAGCCTGCTGCTGATGTCGATGGGGATCGCCAATGTCCGGACCCTGAGCGACAGCCGCCGGGTGCTGGCGACCCTCGCCGATATGAAGGCGCCGGTGGTCTTCCTCGACCTCAACATGCCCCACATGTCCGGCCAGGACGTGCTGCGGGAGCTGAAGGTGAAGCGGCCGCAGGTGCCGGTGATCGTCATCACCGCCAACTCGGAGATCGAGACCGCTGTGGAGTGCCTGCGGCTGGGCGCCCACGACTACCTGGTCAAGCCCATCGACCTGAAGATGTTCAGTTCGGCCCTGCGCAACGCCCTGGAGATAGGGCTGCTGCGCAACGAGGTGCTGTCGCTGAAAGGCATCCACTTCGACCGGGCCCCTCACGCCAACCCGGCCTTTTCCCCGATCATCACCAAGAACCCGGCGATGTTCGGCATCTTCCAGTATATCGAGTCGATCGCCGCGAGCGGCCTGCCGACCCTGATCCTCGGCGAGACCGGCTCCGGCAAGGAACTGATCGCCCGGGCCATCCACCAGGTCTCGGGGCTCACCGGCGAGTTCGTGGCGGTGGACATCTCCGGCCTCGACGACACGCTGTTCTCCGACACCCTGTTCGGCCACACCCGCGGCGCCTACACCGGGGCCGAGACCACCCGGCCGGGGCTGCTCGAAAAGGCCCGGGGCGGAACCATTTTCCTCGACGAGATCGGCGACCTCAGCGAGGTGTCGCAGGTCAAGCTGCTGCGTCTGCTGCAGGAGAAGATCTACTACCCCCTGGGATCCGACCAGCAGAAGCGGTGCTATGCAAGGGTGATCACCGCCGCCAACAAGGACCTGAGCAAGCTGGCCGGGCAGGAGGCCGGTTTCCGCATGGACCTCTACTACCGCCTGTCCACCCACCTGATCCGAGTGCCGCCGCTGCGCGAGCGCCGCGAGGATATCCCGCTGCTAGTCGACCACCTGATCACCACGGCTGCTGCCGGCATGCACCGGCCGGCGCCGGCCATGAGCGACGAGGCGATGCAGCTGCTCCTGGGCCACCCGTTCTGGGGCAATGTCCGGGAACTGAAGGCCTATATCGCCGATGCAGTGGCCCGCTGCGAGGGCGGGATCATCGGCGAACATCTGATCGCCGAGCGGCTTTCCGGCAGCGCCCCGGCCAGGCGGGCGCAGTCTCCCGCCGGCAATCCGCTGGAGACGCTGTTCGGCCATTTCCCGACGCTCGAGGAACTGGCCGACTATGCGGTCGATGTGGCCCTCAGCTCGACCCAGAACAACCAGAACAGGGCGGCCCAGCTGCTGGGGGTCTCCCGTCAGGCCCTGCATAAGCGCCTGAAGAAAAGGGAAATGCCGCGGAACGCGGCGGGGGAGTGAGGGACGGAAAGGAAATAGGGCCTGCCGAAGGGCATCTCTCGTGTCAACCCTGGTTGACGTTGTCATCCCTGGTTGACGTCGCCGGTTGACACCTGGCTGACCGGCTCCTGAGGTTACGGGGACAGACCCCGATTATCCCTCTATTGCCATAGCTCATAAACGGGGTCTGTCCCCCCAGCCCGGTGAAAAATTCCATGGTCGGGATGGCATGGTCCTTGCGATGCCCTGAACGAATACCTGTCCGTCCGCGCGACGGCTCGCAGGGCCGATGCATTGGTCTGCTGCCCGGAATCGCGGACGGCGTGCTTGCCGGCGGAACACCCGGTGTTCCCAGTCGCCAGTTCGGGCGCAAACCTAAACCGTGAGGAGTCTATGAACATTCTACAGAAGATCGCAGTCCCCGTCGTCGCGTTTTCGATGCTGGCCGGCACCTCGGCCTTTGCCGAAAACGTCAAGATCGGCAACATCGAACCGATGTCCGGCCCGTCCGCATCTCTTGGTCAGCAGGGCAAAGCGGCCCGGGAGATGGCCGTTGAAGAGATCAACGCGGCGGGCGGCATCAAGTCGCTCGGCGGGATGAAGCTGGAACTGATCTACGCCGATTCAGAGTCTAAACCGGAGAAGGGCGTCGCCGAGGCCGAACGCCTGATCAACACCGAGAAGGTCCATCTGCTGACCGGTTGCTGGAACAGTGCCGTCACCTACCCGACCACCGCGGTGGCCGAGCGCTACGGCATCCCCTTTGTCGTCCCGGTTTCCGTTGCTGACAAGATCACCGAGCAGGGCTTCAAGACCGTCTTCCGCATCGCCGCCAAGGACAGCTGGTGGACCCGCGACCAGTTCGCCTTCCTGAAGGACATGCAGGCCGAGTTCAACACCCCGGTCAAGAAGCTGGCCTTCGTCTATGAGAACGGCGACTGGGGCACCGGCTTTGCCGCCCAGTGGAAGAAACTGGCTGAAGAAGGCGGCTACGAGGTCGTCCTCGACGAGCCCTATCCCTCCACCTCCACCGATCTCAGTCCGGTGGTCCAGAAGATCAAACGGGCCAAGCCCGACGTCCTGCTGTTGACCTCCAACGCCGCTGACGCCATCCTGCTGACCAACACCCTGGCCGAGTACAACGTCCAGCTGAAGGCCATCATCGGCTCCGGCGGCGGACATGCCGACCCCTCCTTCATGAAGGCGGTTGGCAAGAACGCAGCACAGATATTCGATATCGGCGAGTGGGAGACCGACGTCAACAAGCCCGGCGCCAAGGAGGCCAACGAGAAATACAAGGCCAAGTACGGCCAGAACTTATCCGGCGAAGCCGTTGACGCGTATCTCGCCATCTATGTCATCGCCGACGCCCTCGAGCGTGCAGGTTCCCTCGAACCGGCCAAGATCCTCGAGGCCCTGCGGGCCACCGATCTCAGCAGCGGCCCCGGCATGATCGTCGGCTACGACAAGGTCGCCTTCGACGAGACCGGACAGAACAAGCATGCGGCACTGGTCATCGTCCAGGTCAACGACACCGGCAACGGTCTGGAGCGCATCACCGTCTGGCCGAAGAACGCCCGGCGGGCCGGCTATACCCCGGTATTCCCGATGGCAGTCAAATAAGGACGGCTGACTGAAAATCCTGCGGCGGGCCGGACTGTGGCCCGCCGCAACCGACAACCGGCACTGCGGAGAATTCCATGCTGTACATTATCGAAGACGCGATCAACGGCATCCTGATGGGTTCGATCTACGGCCTGGCCGCCCTGGGCCTGACCCTGATCTTCGGGGTGCTCAAGGTCATCAACTTTGCCCATGGCTCCCTGCTGATGGTCAGCATGTACGTGGCCTACTGGGCCGTCACCCTGACCGGCCTGCACCCCTATATCGCCCTTGTGCTGGTGGTGCCGGTGATGTTCATCTTCGGCTACCTGCTGCAGGACATCGTCATCAAGCCGATCTTCAAGGCCGAAAAGAACGTCCGTGAACCGATCACCGTCATCATCGTTACCACCGGCGTCTGGTATATTCTCGACAACCTGACGCTGTTGATCTTCGGGCCGCAGTACCGCAACCTCGAGGCCAATCCCCTGCGCGGCAAGATGCTCGAGCTGGGCGAGATGCTGATCAGCGTGCCCAAGCTGTGGGGCTTCGGTGCCGCGGTTCTGACGACGCTGGCCATCCACCTGTTCCTGCAGAGGACCGCAACCGGCCGCGCCATCCGCGCCACCAGCCTCGACCGCGAGGCGGCCAGCCTGATGGGGATCAACGCCTACAAGATCTACAACCTCGCCTTCGGCATCGGCACGGCCATTGCCGGCGTCGCGGCGGTGGCCCTGGTGCCCTTCTACAACGTCTTTCCGACGGTCGGCGTCCTGTTCGACATCAAGTGCTTCATCATCGTCGTCCTCGGCGGACTGGGCAGCATCGGCGGGGCCCTGCTCGGCGGCATCATCATCGGCCTGATCGAGTCGGTGGCACCGCAATTCATGGCCGCCACCTGGACCGAGGCCATCGTCTACGGTCTCTTCCTCTTGGTCCTGTTCGTCAAGCCATCGGGAATCTTCGGCGTCAAGCACGACTGGTAATCACCGCATCCGCATAAAGGAACGCCCATGACACGCAACACACTGCAACGCCTGCTGCCGCTGGCCCTGCTGGCAACGGTCCTCTGCCTGCCGCTGGCAGTCCGCAGCGCCACTTATCTGCATATCATGATCCTGGTTTATCTCTACGCCTACCTGACCACCAGCTGGAACCTGGTCGGCGGCTTCGCCGGGGTCCTGCCGCTGGGTCACGCGGCCTTCTTCGGCATCGGCGCCTACACCTCGACGATCCTGTCGCTGCAATACGGGATCAGCCCGTGGCTGGGGATGCTCGTCGGTGGCGTGATCGCCGCCGCGGTCGGCGTGCTGATCGGCCTGCCGACCTTCAAGATGCGCGGCGCCTACTTCGCCCTGGCGACCATCGCCTTCGCCGAGGGGTTCCGGGTCATGGTGGAGAATATCGACAAGCTCGGGCCCTTTGCCCTCAACGGCCCGCGTGGGCTGCAGATCCCGCCGCTGAATTTCGGTCTGGCCGAGATGATGTTCTCCGGCAAGGAACCGTACTACTATATCATCCTGATCATGCTGGTGGCCGTCCTCCTCCTGACCTCCTTCATCTCCCGCTCCAAGCTCGGCTACTACCTCAACGCCGGCGGCGAGGAGCCGGAGGCGGCAATGGCGCTCGGCATCAACGTCGCCAGGGCCAAGGTCATCGCCATGGCGATGAGCTCATTCCTGACCGCCCTGGCCGGTACCTTCTACGCCCAGCTCAACCTCTACATCCACCCGAAGAGCGCCTTTTCCCTCGACCTGTCGTTTGAGATCGCCTTCATCGCCCTGATCGGCGGCCGCGGCTCGATCGTCGGGCCGGTCCTCGGCGCGCTGCTGCTGCGGCCGGTCAGCGACTTCTCGCGGATCTATTTCGGCGACACCCTGCCGGGCATGCACCTGATCATCTTCGGCGTCATCCTGATCCTGGTGATGACCTTCCAGCCGCGCGGCCTGCAGGAACCGCTGACCCGTCTCTATGAACGTCTGCTCGACCGCCTGAGTGGCGAAAGGAGGGCCGCATGATACTGAAGGTGGAAGGACTGACCAAGGAATTCGGCGGCCTGCGGGCCATCGACAACCTCAGCATGGAGATCCCGGCCGGCGGCATCATGGGACTGATCGGCCCCAACGGCGCCGGCAAGTCGACGGCCTTCAACTGCATCGCCGGGGTCTACGCGCCGACCGCCGGCCGGATCTTCTTCAACGGCGAGAACATCGGCGGCCAGAAACCCTGGGACCTCTGCAAGAAGGGACTGGCCAGGACCTTCCAGATCGTCAAGCCCTTCGCCTCGAAGACGGTGCTCTACAACGTCACCGTCGGCAGCTTCGCCACCTGCGAACGGCGTTCCGAGGCCGAGGCCAAGGCCCTGGAAGTACTGAAGTTCCTCAACCTGCACGACAAGAAGGATATGCTGTCCGGCAACCTGACCATCGCCGACCGCAAGCGGCTGGAGATCGCCCGGGCGCTGGCCACCGAGCCGAAGCTACTGCTGCTCGACGAGGTCATGGCGGGCCTCAGGCCCTCCGAGGTCGACGAAGTGGTGGAGATGATCCGCAAGATCCGCGACAGCGGCGTCACCATCCTGCTGATCGAGCATATCATGCGGGCGATCATGGCCTTGTCCGACCGGGTGGTGGTCATCCAGTTCGGCAAGAAGATTTCCGAGGGCGAGCCCGCCGAGGTCGCCGCCGACCCCAACGTCATCAAAGCCTATCTGGGAGACGAGTATGTCGCTTCTTGAAGTACGCAATATCGATGTCAGCTACGGCGATGTCCAGGTCATCTTCGACCTCAGCCTGAAGATCGAGGAAGGGGAGGTGGTCAGCATCATCGGCGGCAACGGCAGCGGCAAATCGACACTGCTGCGGACCATCTCCGGCCTGATGCAGGCCTCCGCCGGCGAGATCTCCTTCGAGGGCAAACCGATCCACCGGTCCCAGCCGGAGGAGATCGTCGAGAAGGGGATCATCCACGTGCCGGAGGGACGGCGGCTGTTCTCGCTGATGACGGTCCTCGACAACCTGATCGTCGGCGCCCACAACAGCCGGGCCCGGGGGCAGGCGGCGGCGACGCTGGAGAAGGTCTACGAGCTGCTGCCGCGCCTGAAGGAGCGGCATAACCAGATCGCGATGACGCTGTCCGGCGGAGAGCAGCAGATGGTGGCCATCGGCCGCGGCCTGATGTCCCAGCCGAAACTCCTGATGCTCGACGAGCCGTCGCTGGGGCTTGCGCCGATTCTGATCAAGAGCATCTTCGAGACCGTGCGGCAGATCGCCGACCAGGGGACCACCGTGCTGCTGGTGGAGCAGGATGTCAGGCACAGCCTCAGCCTTTCCGACCGCGGCTACGTCCTCGAGCATGGCCGCATCGCCATCGAAGGCCCGGCCTCCCAGCTGCTCGACGATCCCCACATCAAGACCGCCTACCTGGGCATCTGAACCGATACGCCGGTTGCCGCCGGCGCTCCTCCTGCCGTGAAGGTGCCTTCCCCGCTGCAAACCGGCGGGGAAGGCCGCTGTCCTCTTTTTCCTCCCCGAAGTCGGTTGTCTTTTCAGGGACTATTTGCTAGGGTTATCGTGTCAAAGGCGAATGCCTGTCGCCACATTGCCGGTTTCCATCGTCTTTTTTCCCTTTTGCGGATTGCATCGTTCATGGGCCTTTCTTCACGGAGACGCTTTATCCTGCACGCGACCTGCGGCTACCTGCTTTTCGGGTCGGCGTGGATATTCCTCTCCGACCGGCTGCTGCTGTCCTTTACCGATGTGGAAGCCCTGACCCGGTTATCGACGGCCAAGGGGATCACCTTCATCCTGCTTACCGCACTGCTGCTGCTCATCGCCCTGAGCATCATCCCCGACCGCACCGCCGAGGAGTCGCGGACCCGGCTGCGCAGCGCCGATATCGCCCGCTCGAGCGACCGGATCCCCGCCTGGGCCGCCTATCTCTTCGCCGTGGCGGTGACCGTCGCCATGCTCTATGTCCGCGAGGCAATCGCCGTCTCGTTCGACGATCGGCCGATGCTGGTCCTGTTCATGCCGCCGATCATCCTCAGCTCGGTCCTCGGAGGATTCGGACCGGGACTGACGGCCACCGCCATTGCCGCCATCGGCATCGACTACTGGGGCATCCCGCCGGTGGCCAGCCTGCGTATCGAAAAGGAGCACGATCTCTTCCAGTGGTGCTTGCTGATTGCCAGCGGCCTGCTGAGCAGCTACCTGAGCGAGCTGCTGCACCGGGCCAGGCGACAGGCGGAGCGACGCCGGATTCGCCAGGAACAGGCCAAGGAGGAGATCCGCAGGCTCAATGCCGGGCTGGAACAGCGGGTCGCCCAGCGGACCGCCGAGCTGGTGGCGGCCAATACCGAGCTCGAGAGTTTCGCCTATGCGGTATCCCACGACCTGCGGGCGCCGCTGAGGGCGATGAGCGGCTTCTCCCAGGCCCTGATCGAGGATTACGGCGACCAGCTGCAGGGCGAGGCCAGGATGTACCTTGACCAGATCATCGTCGGCAGCCGCCGCATGGGCGAACTGATCGACGGTCTCCTCGCCCTTTCCCGCAGCACCCGGGGTCAGCTGCAGCGGGATGCGGTCGATCTGTCGGCGATGGCCGGACGGATCCTGAACGGGCTGAAGGAGGAGAATCCGTCGCGGCAGATCGAGTGGCGGGTCGAGCCGGATCTGGCGGTCAGCGGTGACGAGCGGATGCTCGAGGTGGTGATCCGTAATCTGCTCGAAAATGCCTGGAAATACACGGAGAAGAAAGACAAGGCAAACATCCGCGTCTTCACCCGGGAAGAGGGAGGAAACAGGTGGTACTGCATCGAAGACAACGGGGCCGGCTTCGAGGCGGCTTATGCCGGCAAGCTCTTCCAGCCCTTCCAGCGCCTGCACCGTCAGGATGAATATCCCGGCCTCGGTATCGGCCTGGCCACCGCCCAGCGCATCATCCATCGCCATGGCGGCACCATCCGCGGAGAAGGAAGTCCGGAGCGCGGTGCAACATTCTGCTTCACCCTGCCCCATTCAGGAACAACGGAGATAAAGGAAGGACAATGAACAGGACCATTCTGCTGGTCGAGGACAATCCGCAGGACGAGATGCTGATCCTGCGTTCGCTGAAGAAGGCCAATGTCGGCAACCGGATCGACGTGGCCCGTGACGGCCAGCAGGCCCTTGATTACCTGTTTTCCTGGGGACAGTTTGCTGGGGCCGGCGAGAAGACCCTGCCGACGGTCATCCTGCTCGATATCGGCCTGCCGCGGCTGTCCGGACTGGAGGTCCTGCAGAGAATCCGGGAAGATGACCGCACCAGGCTGGTCCCGGTGGTCATCCTGACCTCCTCCGACGAAGAGAGCGATCGCCTGCGCAGCTACGAGAGCGGGGCGAACAGCTTCGTCCGCAAGCCGGTCGAATTTGCGGCTTTTGCCGAAACCGTCTCCCGTCTGGGAATCTACTGGGTCCTCACCAACGAGCCTCCATGCCTGAAATAACGCGTACCCTGCGGATACTGATGGTCGAGGATGTCGAGGCCGACTATCTGATCATCGCCAGACATATCCGGAAAAGCGGGCTGGAGGCGGATCTGCACTGGGCAAAGGACAAGGCGGGGCTGACCGCGGCCCTGGCGCAGGGACAGTGGGATCTGGTCCTCTCCGATTACAAGGTGGCGGGGCTCGACTTCCTCGAGACCCTCCGCCACCTGCAACGGCAGCTCCCCGATGTCCCGGTCATCCTGGTCTCCGGCAGCGTCGGCGAGGAACTTGCGGTCGATCTGCTGAAGCAGGGGCTGAACGATTTCGTCCTCAAGGATCGTCTGTCCCGGCTGGTCCCGGCGATCGAGCGGAGCCTCAACGAGCGGGAGCAGCGGCGGCGGCGGGAGGAGGCGGAATTGCAGCTGGCCCGTAACGAGCGGCTGATGCGTTCGGTCCTGGACGGGACCTCGGATGCGGTGTTCGTCAAGGACCTGCAGGGGCGGTATCTCCTGTGCAACCGGGCGGCCGCCGGTTTTGTAGGCATGGCGGTGGATGAGATTCTCGGCCGTGACGACAGGGCGCTGTTTCCCCCTGACACCGCGGCGAAGATCATGGCCGTCGACCGTCAGATCCTCGCCGAGGGGCAGGTGGATACCCGGGAGGAACTGCTTACGACCAGAAGCGGCGGGCAGCTGACCTTCCTGGTGACCAAGGGGCCGGTCATCGACGAAAACGGTCAGGTCAGCGGCCTCTTCGGCATCTCGCGGGACATCACCGGCCAGCGGAGACTGGAAGAGCAGATCAGGCAGGCCCAGAAGATGGAATCGATCGGCACCCTGGCCGGAGGCATCGCGCACGATTTCAACAACATCCTCTCCTCGATCCTCGGGTATGGCGAACTGGCCCTGGAAGAGATGGCACCGGACAGCCCCGGTTGGGAGAACGTCAACACCATCATGGAGGCGGGCCGGCGGGCCTCGCACCTCACCAGGGACCTGCTGCTGTTCAGCCGCAAACAGGTGAGCCAGAAACAGCAGATCGAGGTCAATGCGGTGATTGCCCGGATCGAGAAGTTCATCCGCCGGATCATCGGCGAGGATATCCGCTGCGAGACCGTGCTTGCCGGAGAACCTCTGCAGATCTACGCCGACGGGCACCAGATCGAGCAGGTGCTGATGAACTTCGCCAGCAACGCCCGCGATGCCATGCCCCAGGGGGGAAGCCTGTCGATCACCACCGAACGTATCGTCATCGATCAGGCGTTCATCGAGCGCAATGCCTTCGGCTCAGCCGGCTCGTATGCGCTGATCACGGTCGCCGACACCGGCAGGGGGATGGACAGGGAGACGGCCGAAAAGATCTTCGAACCCTTTTTCACCACCAAGGAGATGGGCAAGGGAACCGGTCTCGGCCTGGCCGTGGTCTACGGCATCGTCATGAACCACCAGGGATTCATCGATGTGTCGAGCGAACCGGGAAGGGGGTGTCGCTTCAGGATCTACCTGCCGATCAGCGAAGCGGAGAAGCCGGCGGCGGTCGGCGGGGTTGAGCCGGAGATACCGAAAGGCGGCAGTGAGACCATCCTGGTGGCGGAGGATGAGGTGGCAGTGCGCCGTCTGATAACCACCATCCTCGGGAGAAACGGCTACACGGTGATCGAGGCGGTCAACGGCGAGGAGGCCGTGCAGCTGTTCAGCGCACGCCGGGATGAAATCGACATGCTGCTGTTCGACCTGATGATGCCGGTCATGGACGGCAAACAGGCCTGCGACGCCATCCGCTCGATCAAAGGGGATGTGCGCGGGATCTTCGTCAGCGGCTATGCGCCGGAGAACATCCGGCGGCCCGAATACCTCGACCTGCCCATGGAGATTCTGTTCAAACCGTTTTCACCAAAGGAACTGCTGCGGACCGTCCGCCGCATCCTCGACACCCCCTGAACTGCGGTCCCGGCGGGCGGGGCGGGGCAGGGGCTGCTTACCAGCCCCTGGTGGCCATGATCTTCTTGATCATCGCCTCGTTCTTCTTCTCGACGATGAGCATCTTCTTCGCCTGGGCGGTCTTGATCTTCTCGGTCAGCGCGTTGATGTCGGCCGGTTTCTCGAGCAGGTCGAGGGCGCCGAGCTTCATCGCCTCGATACCGTCCTTGATGGTCGCGTGACCGGTCAGCAGGATCACTTCGAGGTCGGGGTTCTTCTCCTTGAGCTTCTTCAGCGTTTCGATACCGTCCATCTCCGGCATCCGCAGGTCGAGGATGACCGCGTCGAAAGACCCCGCCATCGCCTTCTCCAGCCCTTCCTTCGCCGACGAGGCGGTCGAGACCTTCATGTCCCTGGCCTCCATCCGTTCGGCCATCGCCGACAGAAAGTCGACTTCGTCGTCGATCAGCAATATTTTCTCTGACATATGATCCTCCGTAGAGTGGTGAGAGTGAGGTCCTGCCCCGGCAGCGGTCATCTCGCCTGGCCGAGCTGCAGGGTAACCCTGCTGCCGGCCATGTCGGGGCTCATGGTCGCGCCGAGGGCGGCCAGGATTTCTTCATGACCTGCCGGCATCCCGCCGGGCAGCGAGCCGGCCATGTCGCTGATACCGGTAATATGCAGCAGGACGGCACCGTCGGATTTTTCCGGCACCAGGCCGATGGTGCCGCCAGCCGCCGTCGCCGCTATCGCAAATTCCAGGGTGAGCCAGATCAGGTTTTCGACCAGGAACGGGTTGGTATTCAGGACGACCGGCTGGGACGGCGGCATCGTCTCCAACTGGATCCTGCCCATCGCCGCCTTCCTGCCGGCCAGTTGGGCCACCAGCCCGGCCAGCTCGCCGAGATCGACCGGTGCCTCGAACTGGTCGACGCTGTGAGCGAAGCGGTTCATGTTCCTGAGGATCTCATCAGCCCGGCGGATCTGTTTGCTGAAATTCTGCACTGCCCTCTCCAGCCTGTCCGGATCGATCGGGGAGCCGCGGCGGGCGGCGAAGGTGAGGTCTTCGAGCAGGCCGGCGTTCTCGTTGATGATCGCCAGCACGTTCTTCAGTTCATGGGAGACCGAGGCCGAGACCTTGCCGAAGAACTGCAGACCCGAACCACCTAATGCATCATACTGTGCTGTCATGTCAGATCACCATTTTCCCAGGGCTTCCTTGATCTTGGCGATCAGGATGTCGATTGCGACAGGTTTGACCAGATAGCTGCTGGCCTCCGAAGAGCCGGTGATATAGTCGGTTTCGGAACCGTGGCCGGTCAGGAAGATGAACTTCATCGCCGGACAGCGCTCCTTCAGCGTGCTCTGCAGTTCAAGGCCGCTGGTCCCCGGCATCTTCATGTCGAGGACAGCCAGATCGTAGGCATGCTCCTCGATCAGGGCCAAAGCTTCCTGGGCCGTGGTGGCGTAATCGACGGCCATGCTGCGCAGGGAGAGCCGTTCGGCAAGGGTGGCGACAAACTCGGTTTCATCGTCGACGAGGAGGATGCGCATGGTCATTTTCCCGTTGTGGTTGGAGGTTGCAGGGGCAGGACGATAGTAAACGTCGTCCCTTCGCCCTTTTTGCTGGCGACCTTGATCCTGCCGCCGAGATCCTGGACCAGGCCGTAGGTGATCGACAGGCCCAGGCCGGTGCCGCCGGTCTTGGTCTTGGTGGAATAGAAGGGTTCGTAGATCTTGCCCAGTTCTTCTTCGGTCATACCGCAGCCGTTGTCGGCGATGCTGACGGAGATCTGGCCGGCATTGTCCTTGCGGGCGTCGATCTTCAGCCGGCCGCCGATGGCCATCGCGGCGAAGGCGTTGTTGACGATGTTGAGCAGGATCTGCTGCAGCTTGCCGCGGTCGCTGGTGAATTCGGGGATGGTCGGATCGAGGTTGACCATGACCGAGATGTTGCGATATTCCGCCTCCTTGTGGAGGAAGCCGAGGACCTCGCTGATGATGTTGCCGATGCTGATCGACTCGAGGGTGCCCTCCATGTGGCGGGCGAAGCCGAGCAGGCGCTTGGTGATGATGCCGCAGCGTTCCACCGAGGACAGGACCGAATCGATCAGGCCCATGATCCGGGTGTCGGCCGAATAGGAATCGGTGTAGGTGAAGAGATCCTTGATCAGTCCGGCCTTCTCGTTGATGATGGCCAGCGGGTTGTTGATCTCGTGGGCGACGCCGGCGGCCAGGCGGCCGATGGAGGCCAGTTTGTTGGAGTATTCCATCTCGTGCAGGGTCATCAGCCGTCGCTCGTCGGCCAGGTACATGTTGTTGACGAAATAGGTGGTGAAGGCGAAGATGGCGAGCAGGATGACGGTGATGCTGATGGCCAGGAAGCCGATGAGCTTGATGCGGGTCTGGTTCCAGGACTGCATCATGTCGTTCTTGTGTTTGAGGATGATCAGGATATAGGGCGAGTCGGGGATATAGGCCGAACAGATGATTACCGGCTGGCCTTCGGGATTGGTATCCTCGCGGATCTCGGTATGTTCCGAGAACTCCGGCACCTGGTAGGGTATCTTTTCAAAGATGGCCTTCTGGTAGCGGGTGGGGGTCTGGATGACGCCCTGCCGGTTGATCAGGAAGGCGTCTCCCCGGCCGCTGAGTTCAAGAGCCGTCAGGATCTCGTTGAATTTCTGCGTCTCGATGGCGGTCCGCAGGATGTAGCAGGAGCCGTCAGGCCGGGTGTGCCGCACCGAGATGACCAGATGCGGGACCTTGCGGAAACCGAGAAAGACGTCGCTGATGAAAAACCCCTTGTCCCGGACCTCCTTGCACCATTCCTGATCGCTGTAATCCTTGCCCTGGAGGGCGTAGGGGCCGGCGTACGCGGTCTGCACGCCACTGTTGTCGATGACCCCGAGGTCGACGAAGCCGCCGAAACTCTCCCGCAGGTTCTGCAGCAGGGCGGCGAGTTCGTCCGGATCGTTCAGCTCTTCATAGGTCTTGGCACGGACGATGAACGAGAGGGCCGAGACCCGTTCGCTGAGGAAGTAGGAGATGGTCCGCTTGGCGTTGGAGCCGACCCGCAGGGTGCGCAGCAGATGCTCGGATTCGATCGATTTCCGGGTGACCTGGTAATCGAGGGTGGTGATCAAAACAAGCGGCAGGAGGGTGACGAGGGCGGTCAGCAGCATCGCCCAGCGCCATATGCGACTGTAGTTGAACATCTGCCGGAACGGGCCGGTGGAGATGTTCCGACTCTTGAGAAAGTCGGGCTTGATCCGGTCGAGAATGGCCATGGGCTACCTGCCAGGGGATGGTGAAACACATGGCGCCGGGTTTGCCACCCGGCGCCGGAGAGCGGGTACGCTGCTACCTGCGCTGCTTCTTGCCCTGGACCTTTTCGTTGGCCTTGATCAGGGTCTGGCTGAGCAGCTGGATGTCGACCGGTTTCTGGAGGAAGGCGAAGGCCCCCAGCTCCATGCAGACATCCTTGTCCTTCTCGGTACCGTGACCGGTGAGGACGATGACCTCGATATCGGGATTCGTCGCCTTGACCTGGCGCAGGACCTCGATGCCGTCGATGCCCGGCATCTTCAGGTCGAGGATCATCACCTCAGGTTCCTCTTCCTGGATCATGTTCAGGGCCGATTCGCCGTCGTAGGCCACAGCCGAGCCCATGTCGCGCATGATCAGGCGCTCGGAGAGGGTCTGGACGAAATCCCGCTCGTCATCCACCAGCAGGACCTTGGAGGGAACCTCGAAATCGTATTTGCGATAGATGTCCGGCTGGTAAAAATTCTCGCCGATCCTGGTGGCCACCGTCGCAACGCCCGGCACCTTTTCGACGATCGATTTCAGCTCCTCTTCGAGGCGGGACAGCATCAGTACGTTCTTGTTGATGGTCAGGGTCACCGCCCCCTTGCGGGCATCGACGCTGACGTTGTGCCCCTCCTGGGCCAGTTTGACCTCGACCTGGGCGGCAAGCAGGTAGTCGTCGAGGAGCGTCTGGGAGTGGGCGGTCCTGGCGACCACGTCGCTGCCCGCCTTTTCGATGATCAGCGCAGCAGCTTCGGCCACGGTGGTCTTGTCCATCGGGATGACGATGTCGTAGAGGGTGGAGGCCCACGGGTCATCGCCCCTCTCGAGCATCTTCAGCAGGGCCGCGAGGTCCTCGTCCTGCTGGCGGATCGTGTGCAGCGCCGCCTTTTCCGACAGTCCCTCCCGCTGCATCGCCTCGTTGATCCGGTACTTGCTGTCGGCGACCAGGCAGACCCGCAGGACATGGGTGATCTTCTCCGGGATGAGGAAGCTCACCGGGCCCTCGATCAGCAGGTTGTCATCTCTTAAGACCTGCGCCAGGGCCAGCCGCAGGTGGGCGACCGACCGCTCTTTTTCATGGGTGAAACGGTTGAATATCGAGGTCTTGGCGGAGAAGGCGGCCATGATCTTGGCCTCGCTCATCCCG
The DNA here is from genome assembly GCA_008933635.1 of Desulfobulbaceae bacterium. Taxonomy (GTDB): domain Bacteria; phylum Desulfobacterota; class Desulfobulbia; order Desulfobulbales; family Desulfocapsaceae; genus Desulfoprunum. The sequence continues at coordinate 16,034 of WBUQ01000073.1, forward strand.
GACGACTGGCCGGCGGTTGCCACTATTTCCTTGATATCGACGGCCTTGAATCCTGAACTGGCCAATATTTCCCTGCTGACCACCGACTTGTTGCAGAAGGCCGCTCCGACGAGAGTTATGACAGACATATGTTCTCCTCTATAGTGATAATATCAGGCAATGTAGCAGACATTGGTAAGCGGACACTGGCCTTCTTCCGATTTCTTGTGGGCAGATTCATGCACGGCACAGATGGCCTTTTCCATGGTCGAATAGATGTGGTCCCGGCCGATCTTTTCTATCAGGTGGGTCCTCTCCAGGACCTCCATGACCGTTTCGTTGACTCCGCTGAAGGAGATATCCATTCCCGCGCTTCTGACATTTGCCACAACCAATGATAGCACTTCCTCGCCGGAGGCATCAATGTCATTCATGCCGTTGGCGACGATGACGATGTGCTTGAGGTCCTTCTTGTTTTCCATCCTGGCGGTGATCTGGTCCTCGAGGTAGCTGGCGTTGGCGAAGAACAGCGGACCGTCGAAGCGGATCATGTCGATGTACTGGCATTCCCTGAGGCCGTGGACGACCGAATTGCGCAGGGATTCGTCCTCAAAACGGGAAAGCGAGGTGACCGTCGGCCGCATGCTCTTGTAGAGGAAGACGGCCAGCGACAGGCCGACGCCGATCATGATGCCCTTGTCGAGATGCGGTGCGAAGGCCAGCGTCATAAGGAAGGAGACGATGGAAATGATGCCGTCGTACTTCTTGGCCTTCCAGGCGTGGATAAAGCCGGAGGCGTTGATCAGGCCGATGACCGCCATCATGATGACCGCCGCCAGTACCGACTGGGGCAGGTGGTAGAGCAGCGGGGTGAAGAACAGCAGGACCAGGGCGACGGTGGCGCTGGTAAACAGGCTGGAGAGGCCGGTGACCGCCCCGGACTGGAGGTTGACCGCGGAACGGGAGAAGGAGCCGGAGACCGGGTAGGCGTTGCTCATCGAGCCGAGGATGTTGGCAAGACCCTGGCCGATCAGCTCCTGGTTCGGGTCGAGTCGCTGGCCGGTCTTGGCCGCCATCGCCTTGGCGATCGAGATCGCTTCCATGAAGCCCAGCAGCGAGATGATGACGGCGCTGGCCAGCAGGTGGGACATGGCGCGGAAATCCAGCGGCGGCATCGAGATCGAGGGCAGGCCCTTGGGGATCTCGCCGACGACCGCGCCGCCGCCCATCATCGTCAGTTCCTCGGTCTTCAGGGCCTTGTTGCCGACCTTGATCCGCCAGGTCCGGCCGTCGTCCTGTGCCCCTTCGGGCACCTCGTTTTCGGCGTAGAAGTGCAGCATACCGCCCTCCTGCTCGACGCCCCTGAAAAGAAAATCGCGGATCTCCTTGCGATAGACGGCGGCCTGTTCGCTGACTTCCTTTATTTCCAGCTGGATGCGGTTGACTTCGTGTTCGGTGTTGAGAATGGCCATCTTGTCATGGGCCTTTTTTGCCTCGTCGAGCTGCAGGCTGACTTCCGTCTGCTGTTTTTCGAGGGCCGGCTTGGCGTTGATCGCCGCGTTGAACTTTTCGATCAATTCCTTCGCCTCTCCAGACTGGATCGCGGCAATGTCGACCTTGGCATCATGCTTGAAGCCGATGCCCCATGAGATCAGGGTGGTCACCGCTACCGCCACCAGCACGTTGGGGACCTTCGGGGCGATCTTCTTCAGCCCGAACATGATGGCGAAGGCAAGTGCGCCGATGATCAGTGTCGGCCAGTGGGTGTAGTGGATGGCGCTCTTGCAGACCTCGATGATGGTCTCGTAGTGATGCTCGCGGCCGTCGACGTAGACGCCGAACATCTTCTCGAGCTGGGAGGTGGCGATGATGATCGCGCCGGCGTTGGTGAAGCCGTTGACGACGGGATGGGAGAGGAAGTTGACCACCAGGCCGAGGCGCAGGGCGCCCAGGAGGAACTGGAAGACGCCGACGATCAGCGACAGCAGCAGGGCGTAGGCGATATAGCCTTCACTGCCGGCGGTGGCAAGCGGTGCCAGCGAGGCGGCGGTCATCAGCGAGACCACCGCCACCGGGCCGGTGGCCAGCTGCCGGCTGGAGCCGAACATGGCGGCGATCATCGGCGGCAGGAAGGCCGCATAGAGACCGTAGTAGGAAGGCATGCCGGCGAGCTGGGCATAGGCCATCGACTGGGGGATCAGCACCAGGGCAACGGTCAGCCCGGAAATGAAATCGGCCCGGAAACTGCCGCCGTTGTACCCCTTCAACCAACTGAGGAACGGAAAGATTTTGGTCAACATTCACTCCACCTTTTCAAAATGTTTGTTTTCAACCATTCTCCGGCAAGCTGTGATCAGTTCGCCATAGAGGGCTCCTGCATTATAGAGATTGTTGCTTTCCAATTGGATGATGCCGTCGACCATCGCCAGGATGATCAGCGACGTCTTCCTCGTCGAAATCTCGCCGATGATGGAGGCGTCCTGCTGGCCCAGGTTCAGGGCCTTTTCGAAGATGTCGACGAGACAGGTGTAAATGTCTTCGAGATACCGGCGGCAGACCGGGTTGACGGCTGCCAGTTCGTAGGTGTAGTGCCGCCTGAGCAGAAGGAACCAGTCGCGTTGGGCACTGGCGAGGTGCAGGTGATAGGCGACGGCGCCCAGCAGCATTTCGAGGCCTGACTTGAACTGCTCCTCCTGAAAATAGAGGGAGAATTCCTGGACGATGCCGGTCTTGACGCTTTCCAGGACGGAGACGAACAGATCCTCTTTCGTCTTGAAATGATAGAAAATCGTCGCCCCGGCGATGTCGGCCAGGCTGGCGACTTCGGTCATCGAGGTGTTGGTGAAGCCTTTGCTGGCGAACAGTGTGGTCGCCACGGCGAGGATGGTGCTCTTTTTCGATCGCTTGGTCATGTCATCGGCCCGTGCTGCAAAGGTAAACTGACTGAGTAGTCAGTTAGTACAATACGGGTCGTTGCCCGTCAAGAAATTATTTGCATTGCGTCAGGATTTTCTCGACGGGGCGGAACCGGCTATCGCCGGGAGAAAAAAGTCATACCGTTAGATGTGGGAATGTATGCGGGATTCCTGTATACTCTGTCCGCTCATCGTCAGGTCGTCAGGATGGACGGCCGGTTACTCCGCACACCCCAGGTTCAGCATGCCCATTGTCTCCATCATCGTTCCAACGCTGAATGAAGCCGGAAATATCGATCCGCTGCTGCAGAGGATCTTTGCGGTGCGGGACGAGCATGCCATCGATCTCGAGGTCGTCTTTGTCGACGACGCCTCGACCGATGGCACCTGCGACGAGATCGTTCCCTGGCAGGAACGATTTCCGGTGGTGCTGGTGCGGCGGGAACGCGACGACGGTCTCGCCGGGGCGGTGATTGCCGGGGCCAAGGCGGCCGGCGGCGAGTTCGTGCTGGTGATGGACGCCGACCTCAGCCACCCTCCCGAGGCCATTCCCGCGCTGCTGGCACCGCTGGTCGCCGACAGCCACGACATGGTGATCGGCAGCCGCTACGTCGCCGGCGGCGCCACCCCGGAATGGCCGCTGTCACGGAAGATCTCTTCGAAGCTGGCGACGCTGCCGGCCCGATTCTTCACCGACGCCAGGGATCCGATGGCCGGTCTCTTCGCCGTGCGGCGCCACCGCCTCGCATCGCTCGAGCGCCAGGTCTGCGGCTTCAAGATCGGACTGGAACTGCTGGCGACCGCCGAGGTCGACCTGCGGGTGGCCGAGATCCCGATCGTGTTC
>WBUQ01000074.1 GCA_008933635.1 Desulfobulbaceae bacterium
GTATCAGCTGATCGGGGGAAAGAAACGCTTCTTCGATGACTGTCTCGAGGCCCGGGATGTGCTCTCCGGCTGGACCCTCGGTGCCGTTGTCGAGGCGACCGGCGGCCGGTGCGCGACGGAAATCGGCGATCTGCTGCTGGGCGGGATCTCGACGGACAGCAGACAAATCAGGCCGAAAGAGGTCTTTGTCGCCCTGGAGGGAGAGCGATTCGACGGCCATGATTTCGTCGGGCAGGTTGTTGACAAGGGAGCTGCATGCCTCGTGGTGTCGCGCCTCGTCGAAGAGCGGTACGCCAGGGCGGTGCCGCAGGTCGTCGTCCCCGATACCCTGCGCGCGCTGGGCGACCTGGCCAATTACCGCCGCCGGTTGATGCGCCGGCTCAGCTCGCCGGTGGTGGTCGGTCTGACCGGCAGCTGCGGCAAGACCACGGTCAAGGAAATGACGGCGGCGATCCTGGCGCGGCACTGGCCGCCGGGACCGGACAACCCCGAAAACTGCGTGCTGAAGACGACCGGCAACTTCAACAACCTGATCGGCATGCCCGTTTCCCTGCTCCCTTTGGGGGTCAAGCATCGGGCGGCGGTGATCGAGATGGGCATGAACCGGCCAGGGGAGATCGCCCGGCTGGCGGAGATCGCCGAGCCGGATATCAGCTGCATCACCAATGTCCATGCCGCCCATCTCGAAGGACTGCACTCGATCGAGGGGGTTGCCAGGGCCAAGGAGGAGCTCTTTGCCGGGACATCGCCGGATGGCGTTCTGGTGGTCAACGCCGATGATCCGCTGGTTCGCCGCTGCGCGGCCACGTATCGTCAAAGGCAGGTCACCTTCGGTCTGCAGGGTGAAGCCGGGGGGTGGCATCCGGATTTCTGGGCGACCGGCATCGAGGTCGGGCTCGAGGGACTGATCACCTTTGTCCTGCATCTGCCGGGAGCGCTGGTGGATGTCCATCTCTATGCCGCCGGTGTCCACAACGTCGCAAACGCCCTGGCTGCCGCCGCCCTGGCCTGGTCGGCAGGGGCCAATCCGGATGAGATTGCCGCCGGTCTCTCCGATTTCCGGGCGGCAACGAAGCGGATGGAGATGCTGACTGCTTCCGCAGGATTCGGTATCCTCAATGACACCTACAACGCCAATCCCGCCTCCATGGCCGCCGCCCTGCGGACACTTGCCCAGATGCGGGCCAGGGTGTCGGTGGCGATTCTCGGCGACATGCTGGAACTCGGCGACAGCAGCGAGGCGGCACATCGGGAGGTGGGCCGGCTGGCAGCGGAGTGCCGGGTCGATTATCTCGGACTGGTCGGGGAATATGCCGGAATTGTTGCTGGTGCGGCCAGGGCCGCCGGTATTGCCGGGGAGCGGGTGGCGGTGTTCGCGGACAAGGAGGAGGCTGCCGCCTGGGTTGAAGACCTGGTGCGGAAAGGAGACCTTGGCAAGGACGGATGGGTGCTGGTCAAGGCTTCGCGCGGCCTGAAAATGGAAACCGTGGTGGGGCGGCTGGCAGGAAAGGCTTGAGGAATGGAGGCGTTCAATGTACAAAGTTGGTTTCTGTTTCCGGCTGAAGACTGACTGCTTTTCGAACACGTGAGAATGCCCCGATGCTCTATCATTTGCTCTACCCTTTGCATACGACCTTTATCGGTTTCAATGTCTTCCGGTACATCACCTTCCGGTGTATCTGCGGGGCCCTGACCGCCTTTCTGATCATGTTCGTATTCGGCCCGGCGTTTATCCGGGCGATGAAACGGCTGCAGATCGGGCAGGTGGTGCGCGATGACGGCCCGGAGACCCACCTGGCCAAGCAGGGCGTGCCGACCATGGGCGGATTGCTGATCCTCGCCGCGATTTCCCTGTCAACCCTGCTCTGGGCCCGTCTCGATTCCAGCCTGGTCTGGCTGATCCTGTTTACGACCCTGTTCTATGGCCTGATCGGCGCCATCGACGATTTCAAGAAAATCCGCAAAAACAACAGCAAGGGGCTCCATCCCCGGGGCAAGATGGTGCTGCAGGTGATAGGCGCCTCGATCGTCGGCTGCTATGTGCTGATGCACCCTGGTTTCGATGGCCACCTCAGCCTGCCCTTTCTGAAGAATTTCTCACCCGATCTCGGCTGGTTTTACGTGGTTTTCGCCATCATCGTGATCGTCGGCTCCTCGAACGCCGTCAACCTTACCGACGGGCTCGATGGTCTGGCAGCCGGGCCGACGATCATCGCTGCCGCCGTGTACCTGGTGTTCTCCTATCTCGCCGGCCACCTGGTCCTCGCCCAGTATCTGCAGATCCCCCATGTCCCCGGCAGCGGCGAGCTGGCGGTCTTCTGCGGGGCCATCGTCGGCGCCTGTCTCGGCTTCCTCTGGTACAACGCCTTCCCTGCCCAGATGTTCATGGGCGATGTCGGTTCGCTGGCCCTGGGCGGCGCCCTGGGGGCGGTGGCGATCATCATCAAACAGGAATTCCTGCTGGCCATCGTCGGCGGGATCTTTGTCATGGAGGCCCTCTCGGTCATCATGCAGGTCGGTTATTTCAAGATGACCCACGGCAAGCGGATTTTCCTGATGGCCCCGTTTCATCACCACTTCGAGAAAAAAGGCTGGCATGAGTCGAAGGTCGTGATCCGCTTCTGGATCGTGTCGATCCTGCTCGGTCTGCTGGCACTGGCGACCCTGAAACTGCGATGAAGGCGAATGAACTGATACGGCCGGGAATGCGGACGGCGGTGCTCGGGCTGGGCGTTTCCGGCCGGGCGGCGGTCCGGTATCTCCAGGCCGCTGGGGCGGAGGTGGTCGTTTCCGACAGCCGCAGCGAGCGGGAATTTCTTGCCCGGGAAGGGGCGTTTCTGCAGGATACGGGCGTCGCCTGGGAGGCGGGCGGCCACACGCCGGTGTTTTTCGCCGGAGTCGACATGGTCTTTGTCAGTCCCGGCGTGCCCCTCGATCTGCCCCTGCTGGGACAGCTGCGTGGGCGTGGGGTCGATATCGTCGGCGAACTGGCGGTCGCCGCGCCGGCTGTCGGCGATCCGGTCATCGCCGTCACCGGCACCAACGGCAAGACCACCGTCACCACCCTGATCGGGCAGCTCCTGCAGGCAGGCGGAAGAAAAGTCTTTGTCGGTGGCAATATCGGTACGCCGCTCCTGCACCACCTGCTCGCCGGCGACCAGGCCGACGATATCGTCCTCGAGGTGTCCAGCTTCCAGCTCGACACCGCCGGCGCCTTCCGCCCCGACATCGCCCTGCTGCTCAACATCACCCCGGACCATATCGACCGCCATGGCAGCCTGGAAGGCTACTGCCGGGCGAAAATGAAGATTTTCGCCAACCAACGGGTCGATGATATCGCCATCGTCAACGGCGATGATGAACTCTGTCGCAGCCTGCTGCCCGGTATCGCCAGCAGGGTGCTGCTGTTCGGCCACACCCCCGACTGCGATGCGCGGATCGAGGGGGAGACGATCGTGCTGCGCTGGACCGGGGAAGAGATCTACGACCTGAGCGGCAGCCGCATGGCCAACGCCATCGGCCTGATGAATGCCGCCGCCGCTGTCCTCGCGGCCAGGTCGGCCGGGCGCGGCAGGGAGGAAATTCTGGCCGGCCTCCTGGCCTTTGAACCCCTGCACCACAGGATGGAACTGGTCGCCGAGATCGCAGGAGTCGCCTATTACGACGATTCCAAGGCGACCAATACCGGCGCGGTGCTGGCGGCGCTGGGGCAGGTTGCGAGCCAGGTGGTGCTGATTGCCGGCGGCAGGGACAAGGGCGACGACTACGGCCTGCTGCGGCAGAGTGTCGCAGCCAAGGCGCGTGCAGTCGTGCTGATCGGCGAGGCGGCTCCGCTGATCGAGGCCGCACTGGCAGGCGTCGTACCCATCGAGCATGCCGCGACGATGGAGGAGGCGGTGTCCAGAGCCCATGCCGCCGCCCGCCCCGGTGATGCCGTACTGCTGTCTCCCGCCTGTGCAAGCTTTGATATGTTCAACAGTTACGCCCATCGGGGTGAAGTCTTCGCCGCCGCGGTGGAGAAACTGCAATCGGCTGCCGCAGTCTCCATGAAGGGGGGAACCAGGTGAAGGGCAGCAGGCCTGTACGATTGCTGCTGACCGGTGGCGGCACCGGCGGCCACCTCTTTCCAGCGATCGCCGCTGCCGAGGCCTTTCAAGCCGGATATCCGGGCACTGAAGTGCTCTTCGTCGGCACCCGGCGGAAGATGGATGCGGTCAGCCTCGGGAGTTACGGGTTCACCAGCTGCAGTGTCCACTGCTACGGGCTCAAGGGCAAGAACCCGGCGGAGCTGCTGAAGGCGCTGGCGGTTCTCCCCGTGTCCCTGGTCCAGGCTGTCGGGCATATCCGCCGGTTCAGGCCCGATGTGGTGCTCGGTGTCGGCGGTTACGTCACCGGCCCGGTGGTGACCGCCGCCAGGCTGCTCGGCATACCGACGGTCATCCACGAGCAGAATTCGGTGCCCGGCCTGGCCAACCGCAAGCTGGCCCGGATCGCCGATCGGATCTGCCTTTCGCTGCCGGACAGCGGCGAGTTCTTCCCCGGCGGGAAAACCGTGCTGACCGGCAATCCGGTCCGGCAGGAGATTGCCGACCTGGCGCGGCAGGAGCGCAGGCAGGATGCGGAGAACCTGACGGTTCTGGTCCTTGGCGGCAGCCAGGGGGCGCACGGCCTGAACATGCTGGTCAGGGACGCCTTCTGCGGCCCGGGCGGGGAGCTGCTGCGGGGCATCCGCCTTGTTCACCAGACCGGCGAGCGAGACGAAGCTGAAATCAGAAAATGCTACCGGGATGCCGGGCTGCAGGCCGAGGTTGCGGCATTCATCAGGGATATGCCATCGGTCTACCGGCGGGCCGATCTCCTGGTGTCGAGGGCCGGGGCGACGACGCTGAGCGAGTTGGCCATCCTTGGCCTGCCGGCGATCCTGGTGCCGTATCCCTTTGCCGCCGACAATCACCAGGAGAAAAACGCCGGATATTATGTGCGGAGCGGCGGGGCGGTGATGTTCAGGGAGCGGGAGCTGACCGCCGCCGCACTTGCCGCCGCGCTTGTGCGGATATCGGGTGACCGCGCAGGACGTCAGCGCATGGGCGAGGCGATGCGCCGGGCCGCTTTTCCGGATGCGGCGAAAGCGATCGTCGCCGTCTGCCGGCAGGTGATCAAAAACGGCGAGAAGGAACAGCATGTATAGAAAAACAAAGCGCATTCATTTTGTCGGGATCGGCGGGATCGGCATGAGCGGGATCGCCGAACTGCTACTCAATCTCGGCTATCAGGTCTCCGGGTCGGATCTCCACAGTTCGGCAATCACCGCCAATCTGAGCAGACTTGGCGGGACCATCCACCAGGGGCACAAGAGCGAGTGGATTGCCGGCGCCGATGTGGTTGTCACCTCGTCCGCCATTTCCGCCAGCAACCCCGAGGTTATGGCGGCACGGCAGCAGTTCATCCCGGTCATCCAGCGCGCCGAGATGCTGGCGGAGCTAATGCGGCTGAAGAAATTCGGCATCGCCATCGCCGGCAGTCACGGCAAGACCTCGACGACCTCGATGGTTTCCTGGCTGCTGGCCCGGGCCGGCCTCGACCCGACGATCGTCGTCGGCGGCAAGGTCGACAGCCTCGGCGGCAACGCCAAGCTGGGACAGGGTGATTTCCTCGTCGCCGAGGCCGACGAAAGCGACGGATCGTTTCTCAAACTGTCGCCGGTGGTCGAGGTGGTGACCAACATCGATCTCGAGCACCTGGATTATTACCGCGATCTCGACCATATCAAGGACACCTTCCTCCAGTTCATCAACAAGATTCCGTTCTACGGCGCGGCCGTGCTCTGTCTGGATGACGACAACATCGCCGACCTGCTGCCGTCGATCGGTCGCCGGATCATCACCTATGGCCTCAATCCCCAGGCCGATATCCATGGCGAGAACATCTTCTTCAGGGATGGCCGGGTGCATTTCACCGTCAGGAAGGGCGCTGCGGAGCTGGGCCAGATCGATCTCGCCCCGCCAGGCCGGCACAATGTCTACAATGCCCTGGCGGTGGTCTGCGTCGGTCTCGAACTGGAGATTCCCTTTGCCGTCATCGCCGAGGCCCTCCGCACCTTTGCCGGCGTGCAGCGGCGGATGCAGAAGAAGGGGGAGGTCGCAGGCATCACCGTGGTCGACGATTACGGCCACCACCCCACGGAGATCAGGGCGACCCTGGCTGCGATCAAGGAGGCCTGGCCGGAACGCAGGCTGGTGGTCCTCTTCCAGCCGCATCGCTACACCAGGACCCAGGCCCTGTTCAGGGAGTTTCTAACCTGCTTCCACCAGGCCGACGTGCTGGTGATGACAGAGGTCTATGCGGCCAGCGAGGAGCCCATCGAAGGGGTCAGCGGCCGGATCCTGCTGGATGAGATCATGCGGCACGGACAGCGCATTACGCACTTTATCGGCGATGTCGCGGCGATGGCGGCGGAAATACCGCCCCTGCTGCAGGAAAACGACCTGGTGCTGACCCTCGGTGCCGGCAATATCGTCAAGGTCGGGGAGGAGTTGCTCCTCATCCTGGAACAGCGCCGGCAGTAGGGATCATGGAGCAACGGCTGCGGCAGGAACTCAGCAGGATTGTCGCCCATCCGGTGCAGTGGGACTGTTCTCTGGCGGAGTACACCTCATTTGGCATCGGCGGTCCGGCTGAGGCCCTGGTGACGGTCGATCGCCGTGAGGAGCTGGCGGCATTGCTCGGTTTCCTCGAAGCCAGCCGCATTCCCTGGCGGGTCATTGGCAAGGGGACCAACCTGCTGGTGCGGGACGAGGGATTTGCCGGTGCAGTCCTGCTGCTGGGCCGGGATTTCAAACAGGTGGATCTCGTCCCCGGCGGTGGAGGACTCTGGCGTGCCAGGGTCGGAGCCGGGTGCAGTCTTGCCAGGCTGGTCTCGCTCTGCGGCGTGAAGGGGCTCGCCGGCCTGGAATTTGCCGTCGGCATTCCCGGGACGGTGGGAGGAGCGGCAGTGATGAATGCCGGGGCATGGGGGAGCGATATGGCTGCCGTCATCCGAGCCGTGACCATGATTGATCAGGCGGGGGAGGAGGTCCTCGGCAGAGAGGACCTGCACTTCGGATACCGCTGCTGGCAGGATTTCCGCCGGTTCGCCGGCCGGGCGGTGGTGGCCGGGTGCGAACTGGAGCTGGCGGAGGACGACCCGCAGGAGGTCCGCAGGCGCTGCACCGTGTTCCAGCAGAAACGGCAGGGCGGCCAGCCTCGCGGCCAGGGCAATGCCGGCTCCTTCTTCAGGAACCCGGCCAACGACAGTGCCGGCCGCCTGATCGAGGCCAGCGGCCTCAAGGGAATGACGGTGGGGGGGGCGATGGTGTCGGAAAAACATGCCAACTTCCTTGTCAATGCCGGAGGGGCGACGGCGGCGGATGTCCTTGCCCTGATGCGGCTGGTCCAGGACAAGGTCCGGCAGGACAGCGGTGTCGAACTGGAACCCGAGGTGCACGTTCTCTGATGGCTATCAAAAAGACATTGCAGGAAAAATTGCGGAACCTCGGCAAGCTCTTTGCCAGGAAAAAGGAACCGGCCGGCTACCGGTCCTTCGATCCTCAGTTCCGGACCTCCTACGGCAAGAAGGAAGCCCCGAAAAAGCGGAGTGGTCCCTTCCCTGTCTTTTCGCGCCTGTCGCTGAGGCGGAGAAAGGTCCAGGACGAGGGGTACCGGCGCAAGGAAAAGAGGGAAATTCCGCTGTTGAAGATCGCTGCCGCTGTCTTCCTGCTGGGCAGTGCCGTGCTGGGGTATCGCGTGGCAGCCGGATGGCAGGGGTGGCGGGCGATGATGCCGGCGGTGTCGATCTTTCAGCTCCGCCAGGTGACCTTTTCCGGCTGTTCCGCCACCAGGGAGGATATGCTGGCCCGACAGGCCGGCCTTGTCCTCTATCAGACCAATCTCCTGCGCCTCGATCTTTCCGAAGTGGAGAAAAAGATCGCAATCAATCCGTGGGTCAGTTCGGTCACGGTGGAGCGTGACTGGCCGTCGGCGCTGGTCGTCAGGGTCAGCGAGCATGTGCCTTTCGCCCTGGTCAACGATCAGGGCGAGAAGAAGGGACTGGGGCTGTCCTACATGGATCGGGAGGGCCGGATATTTTTCGAGGTCGCAACCGGGATGGACACGGATCTCCCGGTTATTACCGGCCTGGAGAGGATAAAGGAAGAGGGGCGAAGGAAGGAGATCCTGGATGACATACTTGGATTTCTCCGTCAGACGCAGAAGAACGATCCCAACCTGCCCACCCAGGCAGTTTCGGAAATTCACGTCAATCTGGATGGAGAACTTGTTGTTTTTCTGGTGGAATATCCTTTCCCTATCTTTTTTGGCAGAGGGAAAGCGGAAACCAAGTACAATCGGCTGGTGAAGGTACTCGAAGTTCTGTATAAGAAACATGAGAACGAGATGCAGATTTCCCGGGTCGAATATATCCGTATGGATTATCTAGAAGACAAGGTGCTGGTGGCACAGAGCGGATCAGGTTGAACAGCATGGAAGAAAATCAGGAACATATGCAGGATCAAGCCATCGACAAGGTGGAGATAGAGCGGGAAGCGGGTGAACTTGTCGTCGGTCTCGATATCGGTACGACCAAGATATGCTGCGTGGTCGGCGAAGTGACCGACGAGAACACCGAGATCATCGGCGTCGGCATCGTGCCCTCCCAGGGTCTCAAAAAGGGCATTGTCGTCAATATCGAGAGCACGGTCAATTCCATCAAGCAGGCCGTGCGGCTGGCCGAGGAGACTGCCGGCTGCGACCTGCGTTCGGTCGACGTCTATGTCGGCATTGCCGGCAACCATATCAAAGGATTCAACAGCCCGGGAATTCTCGCGATCAACAACCGTGAGATCAAGAAGGCCGATATCGACGAGGTTATCACCGCAGCCCGGACGGTCAAGATCTCGGAGAACCAGCGGGTGATCCACGTGATGCCGCAGGAGTACATGGTCGATGACCATACCGGCATCCAGAACCCGATCGGCATGACCGGCGTACGGCTGGTGACCAATGTCCATATCGTTACCGCCGATATCGGGGCGGTGCACAATCTGGTTACCTGCTGCAACAAGGCTGGTCTGGAAGTTGCCGATATCGTGCTGGAGTCGATTGCATCGGCACGTTCCGTGCTGAGCCGCGACGAGATGGAACTCGGCGTGGCTCTGGTCGACATCGGCGGCGGCACCACCGATCTGGCGGTCTTCTGCGACGGCACCATCCGCCACACCTGCGAGATCGGCCTGGGCGGCCACAACCTGACCAACGACCTGTCGGTCGGTTTGCGTACCCCGCTGCAGGAGGCCGAGCGGCTGAAGGAGGATTTCGGCGGGGCGATCGCCTCGATCATCAAGCCCAACCTGGTCGTCGATGTGCCGACGGTGGGTGACCGTGAGCCGCGGAAGGTGACCCAGAAGGTGCTGGTGGATATCCTTGAGGCCAGAATGATCGAGATTCTCGAGATGGTTGACCGGGAACTGGTGCTGTCGGGCCAGAAGAACCGCATCAACGGCGGTGTGGTGATCACCGGCGGCACCGCCCTGCTCGCCAATGTGGTTGACCTGGCCGAGCAGATTTTCGACACCCAGGTTCGGATCGGGTATCCGGCCGGCATCAGCGGCAGGGTGGATGAGGTGTATTCGCCCCGGTGCACGACGGCGGTCGGTCTGGTCATGTATGGCCGGGAAAAATGCCGGGAAGGCCGTCAGCATGAAGGGTCGGTGATCGGCAGGATGAAGGGGTGGTTTAAAAAAATAATGTAGCCCCGAGTTTTTGGTTGAGACAATAGCCGCAAGTGCTATAGTACGCAAATCAATACGAATTATTGCCATTGCGGTCGGATGGTTACATCATATTTGGAGAGAGATTATGCCGTTCAGAATGGCAGACCAGGAAGGAATCGCGACTGTGAAAGTCATAGGTGTCGGCGGTGGTGGCGGCAATGCCATCAACACCATGGTGACCAATCGGCTTCAGGGAGTCGAGTTCATCGTGGCCAACACCGACAAGCAGGCCCTGAACCTCTCCAAGGCGGACATCTGTCTCCAGATCGGACCCGGAATAACCAAAGGACTTGGTGCCGGGGCTGATCCTGAGACGGGCGCCCAGGCGGCTCTCGAATCCCTGGAGGACCTCAAGTCGGCCCTGAAAGGGAGCGACATGGTATTCGTCACGGCGGGACTGGGCGGAGGTACCGGTACCGGCGCCGCCCCGGTGGTGGCCAGGGCCAGCAAGGAACTGGGTGCCCTTACCGTGGCGGTGGTGACCAAACCCTTCAGCTTCGAGGGCAAACACCGGGCCAACAATGCCGAACAGGGCTGGAAGGAGCTGCAGAAGTACGCCGATACCATCATCACCGTTCCCAACGACCGGCTGCTGTCCCTGATGCAGAAGACCAGCAAGCTCTCGGACATGCTGAGCATGGCTGATACCGTGCTGCTGCAGGCGGTGAAGGGGATCACCGACCTGATCAACATGCCTGGATTGATCAACGCCGATTTCGCCGACCTGCGCACCGTGATGCGCGAAGTCGGGCCGGCGGTGATGGGTTCCGGCCGTGCTGTAGGGGAAAATCGGGCGCTTGAGGCGGCCAAGAGGGCGATCGATAACCAGCTGCTTGAGGATATCGGCATAGACGGCGCACGCGGGTTGATCGTCAATATCTCCGCGTCAGAGGAAAGTTTCACCCTGGCCGAGTTCATGGAGGCCTCCGCGCTGATCCAGGAAAAGGTGGATGAGGATGCCAAGATCGTTGTCGGCGCCCTCTATGACGACTCCCTCGGCGATGCCCTGCAGGTCACGGTCATTGCCACCGGCATCGGTGACGTGCTGAAGAAGAAGGAGACGATCGCCCAGGTTGATGATCTGGTCAAGAAAAAGCAGCTCCGTGAACCGGAAATCCAGACAACGGCGATACCGGCCCAGGCCAACCGCCATCCCCGGGTTGCGCCGCTTCCCGGATCGAATTTCGACACCTTCGAGAACATCGGCGTCACAAATATCAGTGAAGCCGAAAGGGGGCGCAAGAACAACGGCTGGAACGAAGATTATCTGGAAACGCCGACCTATCTCCGGAAGAAGGCCAACTAGAGCGGAGTGGCAGGGATCGAAAGGCGGAAATCGGCAAAGGGTTCCCTTGCGCAGCGACAGGTTCTCCTCGACAGGGAGCGAGGAGCGTACCTGAAGAAATGGACCGGTCGTCTACCGGTGGCCCTGCTTTATCCGAATACCTACCAGGCCGGCATGTCGAGTCTCGGCTTCCAGCTGGTCTACAGCCTTCTCAATGAAGATGAGGCTGTTGTCTGCGAACGGTTTTTCCTTCCCCCCGCCGGAGAACCCCTGCGTTCCATCGAATCGGCCCGGACGCTCAGCCATTTTCCCCTCATCTTCATTTCCATAAGTTTCGAGCACGATTACCAGCACCTGCTGATGATGCTCCTTGCCGCCGGCGTAGAACCCTGGGCGGAGCGGCGGGCATCCGGGGTGGACGCCGATTCGCCTCTGGTGGTCTGTGGCGGGGTCGTCGCGTTCATGAACCCCGAACCCATCGCCCCGTTCATCGATCTGTTCATTGTCGGCGAGGCTGAACCGGTATTGCCAATGGTGATGCCCCTGCTTTCGTCAGCCATCGCTGAGAACACCCCGCGTCGGCAACTTCTCCATGCGCTCAACCGCGATATTCCCGGCTGTTACGCCCCTTCATTCTACACACCGCGATTTGACGGACAGGGTAACTTCGCCGGATACGACAGCCAGCCGGACCTGCCGCCGAGAATCAGCAAGGTAACCATGGCGACGTGCGCAACAGCCGGCCATTCGCAGCTCCTGACGCCTGAGGCCGAGTTTTCCGAACTCTTTTTGACCGAATTGGGCCGGGGCTGTTCCAGGGGGTGCCGATTCTGTACGGCCGGTTTCATCTATCGGCCGCCGAGGTTGTGGGATATCGATGCGGTGCTGCGGGGACTTGCCGCCCGTCGTGCCGGGATCAAGCGAGTGGGGTTGCTCGGCATGGAGATGGCCGACACGGAAGGACTGGACCGGATTGCCGAACATCTGGGCCGGGATGGCTGCGCCCTGTCCTTCTCTTCGCTCAGGGCCGACAGGATCACTCCGCCGCTGCTGGATCTGCTGTCCGCAAGCGAACTCAAGAGCGTGGCCATCGCCCCGGACGGCGGCTCGGAGCGGCTGCGACGGGTCATCAACAAGAATCTGCGTGAGGAAGACATCCTGAAGGCCGCTGAACGCCTGACGGCAGCCGGCCTGTACAAACTGAAACTGTACCTGATGATCGGGCTGCCCACGGAGACTGATGATGACCTGCAGGAGTTCCTCGGCCTTGTCGCCGGTATCAAGCGGCGAATCGATTCAATCGGCAGGGCCCGGGGGCGGCTGTGCGAGATCCGGGTCTCGGTCAACTGCTTCGCCCCGAAACCCTGGACCCCTTTCCAGTTCCATCCGTTCGGGATGAGTGACCGGCTCTCGCCGGGTGAGGTCGGAGATGCGCGGCAGGCCGTGGCCGGACTCAAGCGGAAACAGGGGCTGCTGCGTGCCGGGATTGCGCCGATGGCCAATATCCACCTGAGCCATGACAAACCCGAACAGGTCCTTTTTCAGGCCGTGCTGGCCAGGGGAGACCGGAGGCTGGCACCGGTGCTGCTTGACATGGCGGCCGATGGCAGGCCGTGGAAGCAGGCGATGACCGGCCGGAGACTGACACCAGAGCAGTTCGCCGTCCGGGGGCACGGCGCCGATACGGCCTTTCCATGGGAAATCATCGACCACGGTATCGGCCGTGATTATCTGTGGCAGGAATATACACGAGCCTTCGCGGAAAAAACCTCGGCGCCATGCGACACCCGGGTCTGCCGCCGATGCGGGGTGTGCCGTGGAGCCTAGGCCGGAGGTACAGGAGAAGGAGGGGTCACGCCGGCAGCAGCAATCCGACACCGGTCTCCAGACCTTCAAACTGGTCAAATATTTTTCGTTCACCAGTCTCGGCGTCATTCTCGTCTTCACGATGATCCTTTCCTGGATCATCTCCAACCATGCCCGGCGGGTCATGCTCGAACAGAGCGAGGAATATGTCCTGCTGCTCGCCGAAAACATCAACCAGCAGGTGTTTCGCCGGTTTGTTCTGCCGGCGGTCGTCCGCTACGGCAACATCGCCCTCAGCAACCCCGAACAGTTCGACAACCTCGACCGGATCGTCCGGGGCCTGATTCAGGGACTGCAGATCGACTCGGTGACCATTTATGACTCGCGGGTCAATATCATCTCGTACTCGACCGTCAGTGAACTGGTCGGCGTCAAGGATAAGGGCGGGTCCGAGTATGCCGAGGCGCTGAAGGGAAAGGCCAATTCGCGGTTTTCCTACAGCGGTTCGGTCTTCAGTCTGCTTTCCGTTTCCCCGGCGATCAGGTGCCAGCTGAGGGCCTATATCCCCTTCCGCCAGGTCCGTGAAGACGGCGAGAGCGGTGAGGTCATCATGGGGGTGATTGAGATTGTCAAAGACCTGTCCAGGAACTACGCCAGCATAATCAACCTGCAGGGGCGGATCATTACTGTTTCGGCCGCCGTCATGGCGGTGCTGTTCCTGGTTCTGCGCACCATCGTCTCGCGGGCGGGCAGGATCATGGAAAGCAAGGCCCTGGAACGACTGAAACTCGAGGAAAAATTGAACCAGACGGAGAGGCTGGCCCACCTGGGGAAGATGGTCGCAACTGTTTCGCACGAGATCAAGAGCCCCCTCGGCATCGTCCGCAGTACAGCAGAAATACTGGAAAAACGGATCCAGAAGGTGGCCCCCGGGAATGAACATCTTGCCCGGATCATCGTCGACGAAGCCATGCGTTTGAACAACATCGTCGTGGAGTTTCTCGATTTTGCCAGGCCGCAGAAAATGAACATGGAACCTGGCCGGATCAACGCCATCCTCGACAAGGTTCTCGCCTTCATCTCTCCGATGGTCAGGGAGCATCAGGTCGAGGTCGTCGCCGAGTTGGAGCCCGATCTGCCGGATCTTGACATGGACGCGGAACAGCTCTACCGCGCCTTTCTCAATATCCTCCTCAATGCCATCCAGGCAATGGAGGCCGGGGGCAGTCTCTATGTCGGAAGCAGCTCAGGGGATCGGCGGCGGATCGAGATCGTTATCCGGGATACCGGGATGGGGATGGATGAGGACAAGCTGACGCAGATTTTCAAACCCTTCTTTACCGACAAGAGCAAGGGGACAGGTTTGGGGCTGGCGATCACCAAGAACATCATCGACGCCCATGCCGGTGAAATCCTGGTCGAGAGCCGTCCGGGCCAGGGAACCACCTTTACCATCCACCTGCCTGCGGTCTAGGGTTGCCGGTCATGGGTGCCGCGGGCAGCCCCCGCATCGTGCGAAGCCCTGCCGGCAGCAGGTTTGGCGGTCGAAAAGCCCTTGTCAATTCGTGTCGATAGTGTTCATATGTCAATATCTGGCTTGAACAGATGGATAAATTTCTCATGTAACGGAGGTTGTCGATGGGCAAGCGAATTGTCATAATCGGTGGGGTTGCGGCCGGGCCGAAGGCGGCCAGCCGGATCAAACGGGTGATGCCGGAGGCGGATGTCACCCTGATCGATCAGGATAATCTCATCTCCTACGGCGGCTGCGGCATTCCCTATTATGTGTCGGGAGATGTCTCCGACGAGTCGGAACTGCGGTCGACCAGTTTTCATATGCTGCGGGACAGCTACTTCTTCACCCAGGCCAAGGGTGTCAGGACCCTGACATCCACCAGGGCCCTGGCCATCGACCGGCAGGGCAGGACCGTGGCGGTGGAAGACCTTGCGACGGGGAAAAAAAGCGTCATCCCCTATGACAACCTGATGCTCGCCACCGGCAGTCAACCCTGCGTTCCGCCGATTCCAGGCAATGACGCCGACGGTGTGTTTACCATCAGCGATCTCCATAAGGCGATCGAGATCAAGGAGAGAATTTCGAAAGGCCAGGTGGGGAAGGCCGTGGTGATCGGTGGTGGAGCGATCGGCATCGAGATGGCGGAGGCCCTGACCGATCTCTGGGGAATCGAGACCGCCCTGATCGAGTACATGGACCAGCTGTTGCCGAGGATCGTCGACTGGCCGATGGCCACCGCCCTGGCCAACCATCTGCGTGAACACAATGTCGAAGTCTATCTCGGCGAGGCGGCCGCCGAGATCGTCGTCGAGGACGGCAAGGCGGTGGGAGTGAAGACCGCCAGGAGGACGCTGGCGGCGGATCTGGTGATCCTGGCGGTGGGCGTTCGTCCCCGCTCGCAACTCGCCAGGGAAGCCGGCCTGCATGTCGCGGCCAACGGGGCGATCGTCGTCAACGAACGGATGCAGACCTCCGATCCGGCCATCTATGCAGCCGGCGACTGCGTCGAGATCCGTCATCTCGTCACCGGCGGCAGCCTGTACGCCCCGCTGGGGAGCCTGGCCAACAAGGAGGGCAGGGTCGCCGCCGACAACATGGCCGGCATCCCATCGGTGTTCAGGGGCGGGATCGGCAGCTTCATCATGAAGGCTTTCGATATGGCGATCGGCGCCACCGGCCTCAGCCTCGAAGCAGCCCTGGCGCAAGGATATCAGGCCGAGATCTCCCTCACCACCCCGTTCGACCGGGCGCACTTCTTCCCCGGGGTGGAACTGCTCTGCCTTGAACTGGTGTTCGATCGCCGGACGCGGAAGGTCCTGGGTTTTCAGGGGATCGGACCGATGAACGATTCCCTGTCGGTACGCATCGATGCGGCGGCGGTGGCTATTACCGCCGGGGCGACGATCGATGATTTCGGCAATATCGAGATGGCCTACGCCCCGCCCTTTTCCTCCGCCATCGACCCGATCAACGCCGCAGCCTATACCGCCGAGAACCTCTGCGACAGCCGCATGCGGCAGGTCGATCTGCGCGAGTTTCTCCAGTGGATGGGCGATGTGTCGACACGACCGGACTGGGTCATCCTCGATGTCAGGCATGAAAAACAGGCCGCGCCGAATGTGGAGAAATTCGGGGCGGCGACATGGCTGTCCATGCCGTATGATACCGTACGCACCAGGTATCGCGAACTGCCGACGGACAAGACATTGATCATCTTCTGTAATGCCGGCTCCCGCTCCTACGAAATCCAGGTGTTCCTCGATTCGGTCGGCTGCTCCAACAGCATGGTGCTGCCTGGCGGATTCATCATTGTGCGCCATGTCGCTCCCGACCTCCTCGCCTGATTCAGGATCCGGTGCCTCCAGCCTCGCCGAACCTTCTCTTTTCTGCAGATCAAGCGGAAACAGGGAAGGTTCTCTGTTCGGTCGCCCCCATCTGCCGCATGGACAAAGGGAAATCTCCTGTGATACGATGAAGGATGCCAGGGAAAGAGGCGCATCGTCTTCATTTCAATGACATTATGGGAGAAATCTGATGATTGATTTGAACCCGCAGCATATGATCGACGAGATCCGGCAGAACGTCCGGACCGGAGATGCCATCAAGGCCAGGCTGGTGCTTGCGCACCTGGGCGATATTGATGTCAGGTCGGCGAATCTACTGATCTATGCCCTGTCAAAAGGGGATGTCGAATTTGTCGTGCCGCTGCTGCTCTACCTGATGGAACAACAGCCGCTCGTCGCCGAACGGATTCCGATGATCCGTGAAACGCTCCTGTCGAATCTCCTCGCCTACCCGGAAAAACTGACGCTGTTTCTTCGTTCGCCCGATATCCATGACAAGACCGAGCTGATCCGGGTGGCCGGCGAACTGCGCGACGACCGGTTGACACCGGTGCTGCTCGACATCCTCTCCGCCTCGCGCGACGAGGCGGAAATCCGGCTGGTGATCGAAACGCTCGGCTTGATCGGCGATCCGGAGGCGATCAACACCCTGACCGATTTTCTCTACGCCGCCAACCGCGATCTGATCATCGCCGCGATTCAGGCCCTCGGCCAGGTCGGCACCTCGACCGCCATGCACCGGCTGGCGGAGCGGATGGGAACCGACAATGAAATCGACTACCTGATCCTCTCCATCTTCGGGGAAGTCCAGGACCAGATTTCACTGGACAAGCTCAATGCCACGATCCGTTCGCACTACGCCCACATGCGGACCTACGCGAAGCAGCAGCTGGTTGCCATCGGGCAGAAGGCGGTGCCCTGCCTGATCGACAACCTGCAGCAGGACGATCCCGACGTGCTCATCCACACCCTGAACGTCCTGGGGGATATCGGCGACGAGTCGGCGGTCAATCCGATCCGCAAGCTGCTGGTGAACGAGCCGAAGAGCGCCAATGTCCGTTTTGCCGCCTACGAGGCCCTGGCCTTGCTGCCATTGAAGAAGGGCGCCTATACCCTGACGGCCGGCCTGACCGACAAGGAGGACCATGTCTGCATCGCCGCCGCCCGCGCCATCGATCAGAATTTTTCGGATATCCTGGCGGCAGGCATCCGCAACCTGCTGCGCGGGCCGGAAGAGGAATCCCGGCATATTGCCAAGGTCATCGTCAACGCGCAGGTCGACAAGATATTCATGAGCCTGGCGGAGGATGAGGTGTTCAGGCGGCTGGCCCTGGAATACCTGCCCCATACCCACAAGGATATCCGTGCGCACTATCATCAGCTGCTGATTGCGGCCGGGATGAAGGATTTCGCCAGGAAGATTCTCGGCAAGGCTGAGGAGGAAGTCAGAAGGAAGGTGGTTGCTGTTGATGATTCAAGAATGATTCTGAATATTTACAAGGCAACTCTGTATGAGCTTGGCTATGAGCCGGTCCTGTTCGAGTTCCCTGCCTCGGCAATCGAGTGGCTGCTGGGCGAAAAGCCGGCGATGGTCCTCACCGACCTGAACATGCCGAAGATCACCGGCATCGAGCTGACGCGCAAGATCAGGGAGGTGTATGACGCCGATGCCCTGCCGGTCATCATGGTGACGACCCAGAATGAAAGCCAGGACAACGAGGCGGCGCTGGCGGCCGGCGTGAATGCCATCCTCCATAAACCTTTCAACGCCCGGTCCCTGGGTGCGGCTATGGACAAACTGCTTGCCTGATGTAGTCCGCGAGCCTGTCGAAATGGCGTCCGACATCATCCGGACGGTGGGCGTCGGAGCCGGCGACGAGGGGGATTTCCCGCTGAACGGCCTTGGCCACGATTGCCGCTGAGGGGAACGGTTCGCCGCGGATCGGCAGGCCGCTGGTATTGATCTCCAGGGCAAGACGCTTCTGCCTGACCAGGTCCAGGAGGGTGTCGATCTGCTCCAGATGGTCCGGGCTGTAGGTCAGATTCGGGAGATAGCGCAGGGCTGCGTCGAGGTGGCAGAGGACGTCGGCCGGCAGCTGGGTCACGGCGTCGATCAGGGATGAGAAATAGTGGCTGAGGATCGAGTCCGCTCCAAGGTCACGGGCCCGCCTGATATTCTCCTCCTTGCGGCTGAGCAGGTTGAGGTGATCGCTCTGCCCGGGCAAGAGGGCGTAGTGGAAGGACAGGCCGATCCGGTCCCACGGCCTGTTCGCCAGCCTTTCCCGCAGCGTGTCGAGATGCCCGGGGCTGTACCCGACCTCGACCCCGAGACCGATGCCGATCTTGTCGCGGTAGATGCGCCGCAGCCTTTCCCCTTCCCGGAAATAGTCGTCGAAATCATTCTCGGTCAGCCAGGTCACCTCCCGGTACCTGACCCCCACCTCCATGTGCTCGAGAAAGCAGAGTTTTTTCAGTCCGCAGGTGATTGCGGCGCGGACGTAGTCCTCCATTTCCCCTGAGGCGTGATGGCAGAACCGGGTATGGACATGGCCGTCACAGGACGTGTCGATTGAGGGGAGGCGTTGCGGCATGGTTTCTTCCCGATGGGGCAACTGGAAGAAGGATCCGGCGGCAGGCGACGACCTGCCTCTGCTCAGGCGTTTCCTTTCGGAAAGAAATGGACGACGCCATCGATGGCTGATGTGTCGCAGATGTGGCCCATTTCGAGCCCGAAATCGATATAATCTTCGAGTCCTTCGATTTTCAGCGACAGGACAGGGCCGTCCGGGAGATGATAATACAGGGTACTGACGGCGGAAAGATCAATGGGCAAAGCGAACAGCTTCATTCAGGAATTCCTTTTCGACAACGATGCGGGGCTTGAGCGTGCGGACAGCGGAATACAACATGGAACACGACATATACGGTGTTTTCCGGAAAACTGCAAGGATTAACCGGCGGCAGAAACTACGGCGGCCGCACCCTCCTCCCCCGCAGGCCGCTCGCCTCTCCCGATTGCGTTTGACACACCGGCTGTGCATGTTTATTATACCAGATTCGCAATGTACCACAAACATCCGCTTCCGGCGGTCGGCAACCATATTCGACAAGGTGGAGTAATGAGTCAAGAAGAGTTGAATGTCAAAGGAAAACCCCTCTTTAGCAAGGAGAACAACCCCTCCAACATCCTTCCCCAGAAACTGACGCTCAAGAGCAGAATCAAGTTCCGCTGCCATCCCGGTGTCCGGTGCTTTACGGCATGCTGCGGCGGGATCAAGATCATCCTGACCCCCTATGACATCCTCCAGCTGACCAGAAGGCTGGACGTTCCGGCCCATGAGTTCCTGCAGCAGTACACCCTGCCGACCTATCTCGAGAAGACCGACATGCCGGGGGTGATGATCAAGCTGCGCGAGGAGGACAACAAGTGCCCCTTTGTCACCC
>WBUQ01000075.1 GCA_008933635.1 Desulfobulbaceae bacterium
GCTGGAGGGTGAACAGCTCGTCGGCGGGCAGAGTCATCAGCCTGGTCTGCATCGCCGTCCGCAGTTCCTGCAGCCGTTGCTGTTCCGCCTCTGACAGTGACCCCTTGCCCATCAGGGCGATCATCTCCGCATCAAGCGCGCCCCTTGACTGCTGGTTGAACAGCAGGCGCATTCCCCGGCCGCTGGCGCGGTCAAAGAACGAAAAGGCCATCTTGCCCCAGTCGCGGTGGATCAGGTTGCCCTTGCCGTAGGTGCAGCCGGTCAGGAACTGGATGGCGTCCACCCCGCACATGTCGGTCTCGGCGACGCAGACCAGGTTGGCCTGGCCGACATCCGGCATCTCCAGCAGGGCGATCTCGGCGGCGCGGATGCCGATGGCCAGCCCGGGGCAGCTGTGGCCGTGGAAGGCGATGGTGGCGTCGATGGTTGAGGGGTCTATGGTGCAGCTCATGGTTCCGTCCTTCTCTCTGTTGGATTAATGGATCGCTTCCTCTCTCGGGATGACTAGAGGATAACCATTGATGTGATGAATTTCCACCGCCAGGCCGTAGACGGTCTCGATCATCTCGGCGGTGATTTCCCTGGTCGGACCGTAGCTGTGGATCTGGCCATCCTTCAGCATCAGGACGGTATCGGCGTAGCGCAAGGCCTTGTTGAGGTCGTGCATGGTCATCACCGCGCCGATCCCGTGTTCGTCCACGACCCGGCGCAGCAGCCGCATGATCTCGATCTGGTTCTTCAGGTCGAGCGCGCTGGTCGGCTCGTCGAGCAGCAGCAGCCGCGGCTCCTGGACCAGGGCGCGGGCGATGCAGACCTTCTGCAGCTCGCCGCCGCTCAACTGGTCGATGCGGCGCAGGGTCTTGCTTTCAAGATGCAGATGGCGGAGGGCGGCCTCGACGATCTGCAGGTCGCGGGGGGCGGTGCGCCAGCGAATGTGCGGCTTGCGGCCCATCAACACCGCGTCGAAGACGGTGAGGCGGGCGGTCTCGCTCTTCTGGGCGACGTAGCCGACACGGGTGGCGATGTCGCTTGGCCGCATCCGCAGCACGTCAAGCCCTTCGACCAGAACAGCCCCGTCGCGGGGACGATGTATGGTGTTGATGCACTTGAGCAGGGTGGTCTTGCCGACCCCGTTCGGGCCGAGGATCGCCAGCAGTTCGCCGGGGGCGACCTGGAAATCGATGTGTTTCAGGATGTCAGTGCCGTTGTAAGCGAAGTGCAGACGCCGGCTATCAAGGATCATGTTCGACCTCCGCGGATGATTAGCCAGAGAAAGACCGGGGCGCCCATGAAGGCGGTCAGGATCGACACCGGCAGGACGTGGGGGGCAAGCATCAGGCGGGCGCCGGTGTCGGCAACCAGCAGCAGCAGGGCGCCGCCGATGCAGGAAGCCGGCAGCAGGAAGCGGTGATCTGCGCCGATCACGCGTCGGACCATGTGCGGCACCACCAGGCCGACGAAACCGATGATGCCGAGAAAGCTGATGATGACGGCGGTCAGCACCGAGGCCAGCATCATCCCGGAGGTGCGCACCCACTCGACCCGCACTCCGAGTCCCTTTGCCGTCTCGTCGCCGGCGTCGATGGCGTTGTAGTTCCAGCTGTTGGCAAAAAAGAAGACCGAGGCGGCGAGAGTGACCGCCGTCATGTAGCCGATCTCCCGCCAGCTGGCCCGGGCTGCGTCGCCGAAGGTCCAGAACACCATGGCGGCCAGCTGGACGTCGTCGGCGAAGAACTGCAGGAACATCGTCCCGGCGGTGAAGAAGGCCCCCAGCGCCACCCCGGTCAGCACCATGACCTCCGGTGTCGCCCCGCGCAGGCGGGCTACGCCGACGATGGCTGCCGCCGCAAGGATGCTGAAGGCAAAGGCCGAGAAGGTGGTCAGCCAGGGGTTGGTGATCTGGACCGCCCCGACGGTGTTCGAGGTCATGATCCCGCCGCCCAGCAGCATCACCGACAGGGCGGCGCCGAAGGCGGCGGCATGGGAGATGCCGAGGGTGAACGGGGAACCGAGCGGGTTGCGGAGGATCGACTGCATCGCCGCTCCGGCCACCGCCAGGCCGGCCCCGGCCAGCATGCTGGCCAGGGCCTGGGGGAGGCGGATGTTCCAGACAATGACCTCCGTCTGCCTGGTGGTCTCCATCCCGACAAGGCTCTTGACGACCGCCGGGATCGGCACGTTGGCGGCGCCCAGCGAGACGGCGACGACCAGCGCCAGTGCCAGCAGGATCGTCAGGATGATGAGGAAGACGACCTTGCGGCCAACATAGCGACGGTACTCCTCAGGTATCTGGCCGTCATGGAAATGCATCTCAGTTCAGCGGCACGTCCCTGAAGGCCAGGTTGCCGAACAGGGCGTTCATTTCGGCAAACACCGGTTTCCCGACCATGAACGTATAGATTTCATCGGCCTTGGCAGCGGGGTCGATATCGCTGAACCTCTCCGGATAGAGCAGCTTGCCGATGAAATAGGCGTCGGAGAAGATCGATTCGAAATTCTGGTTGTACCAGTTGTAGGGCAGAACCCCATAGACCTTGCCGGTCTTGACGGCGTTCAGTGTCCGGTAGGCGGGGTCGGTTTTCAGCTCAAATAGGCCGCCGGCGGCATCGCCCAGCTGCAGGGTCGAGAGGTCGAGGAAGAGGTAGTCGGGGTTCCACTCGACGATCTTTTCCTTGGCGATATCTGTGCTGGTGATCTCGCCTGCCTTCGGGTTGGCGTTGTCGGCAAGGTTGCGGGCATTGACGAAGTGGAACGGGGGATAGGTCGGCTCGGTCGACTGGAAGCCGTGCGGCCCCGCGTAGGCCACCCCGCCGAGGTAGACCGACGGCCGCTGCTCCTCGGGGATGTCCGCCGTCCGCTTCTTGAGGTCGGTGATCTGCTCGTCGAAGAAGGTAAGCACCGCATCGGCGCGCTGCTCTCTGCCGACGACCTCGGCCATGATGCGCAGCGAGTTGTAGAGATCTTCCTTCATTTTGCCGAGGTTGCCGTACTTCAGGGCGACGACCGGAATGCCGGTTTTCTCCTGCAGCGCGGCCGGATCAGGGCCGACGGTGCCCTTGCCGGTGCCGACCAGCTTCAGGATGACCTGGGGTGCCGGGTCGAGGGTCATGATCAGTTCGGGGTTGTCCTTGCCGCGGAACTCGCCGAACACCGGCAGGGTCTTAAACCGGGGATTGGCCATCGCGTAGGGGCGGGCGTCGAACTGCCGGCGCCGTCCTTCGATGTCGTCGACGGCCACCGCCATATCCTGGGCCTGCAGATAGGTGAGCAGCCGCAGGCAGCCGGAACCGGAACAGATGACCCGTTCCACCGTATCCGGTATTTCCACCTTCCTGCCCAGTGTATCGGTGATTTCCCTGGCGAGTGTACTCTGCGGCAGTGGTAATAGTGCTGCAATAATAAGTAATATCAATCTCATGGAGACCTCGTCGAGTTTGGCATGGTAGCACCAATTATGAAAAAATATTATGTGCATTATTCATAAACGATTCGATGGGAGACGTCAACGGGAAGATTACGAAAAATTATTTGGTGTGATCGTCGTTGCCACGGATATCGCTGTCCCGCCGATGGACACAGTGCCCCGGACAGACGGGGGCCTTCGCTGAATGCGTCAGGCAATAGGTAAATCCACCGTATTCGGTACCTTGGGGGCCAAAGCTGGGAACGGGTCGAAGTGGAATACCCCAGGCTGAGAGCTCAGGATGTGCGTCAGGAAGGTAAGTGGAGTAATACGTTCCGTCACGGTCCCGTCACCCCAGCAGAAGGCGTCGTGGGAGGGGGAGGCCAGCGGTGCGGTGTTTGGTCATCAGCCTCCGGAGTGCGACAGGCTGAAACCGCCGGTGCGGCGATGGCCGGTGGGCTGCAGCTACATGGCCGGAATGCCGCGGATGCGCCGGTAGTCCTCGCGCAGCCGGTTGGTCGCCTGCAGCACGTTCTGCATGTAGATCCGCTCCTTCTCGGAAATGAAGCGCAGCTCGCGGGATTTGCTGCCGGAGCGGATGACGCTGCCGGCAGGGACATGGGTGTAGGCGTCCAGGGTGAGCTGCATGATCGAGGCGTTCATCCCGACCCAGGTCCAGTCGCCGAGGTTGACCCGGTAAAGGGTGGCGCGCATCGCAAGAAAGCAGTTTTCACCGATATCGCAGGGACCGTGGATGGCGGTGCCGTGTCCGACCGAGGTCTGCGCCCCGATGCGGACGATTTCGCCGCCGTGGCTGTGGATGATCACCCCGTCCTGGATGTTGCACTCCTCCTCGAGGACGATCGGGGATACAGCGCCGTCCGGGCCTGGTTCGTCCGCGCGGATGACAACGAGCGGGGCGATGAAGACGTTCCTGCCGATCTTGACGTTGCCAATGACCTGGGAGGAGGGGTCGATCAGGGCGCTGGGATGGATGACGGGATAATCGCCGCGGAGATTCGGACGGATGTTCGGGAAGGCGGACGACATGAGACCTCCTTGTGCCAATGGTGGAGAGGGGCGGGCAGCGTGCTGCCCGTTTTGCTGCCTGCTGAGAATCTTATCCTTCCGGGGTGGCGGCCGCAACGCTTTTACCGGGTGGCAGGGCGGCGGCCGCTGCCACCCTTTGCCGGTTCAGCCCCGGCTGTCCCAGATCGCCAGCGCCTGCTGGTAGACCTGGGAGCGCGACAGACCGAGATCGGCGGCCAGTCTGCGGCAGGCATCCTTCAGCGAGAGCCCGGAGTGGTCGCGGTACCACAGCAGCAGTTCCTCGACAGTGGCTCCTTCCGGCTCGCTTGCGTGGCCGGGATGGATGACCACCACCGATTCGCCCTTGTTCTTGCGACCGGCAGCGAGGGCGTGCAGTTCGCTCAGCGGGGCTTCCTGCAGTTCCTCGAACGTTTTGCTCAGTTCCCGAGCCCACAGCGCCCGGCGATCGCCGAGGATGTCGAGGGCATCGGCGAAGAGGCCCTGGATGCGCTGCGGCGATTCATAGCAGACGAGGGGGTGCTCGCAGGAAACGAGGGACCGGAGCAGCTTCTGGCGCTGCGATTTCTGCGGCGGCAGGAAACCGAGGAAGAGGAAGGAGGGCTGCTCCAGGCCGGCGGCGGAGAGGGCGGCGGTCAGGGCCGAAGGGCCCGGCAGCGGCACCACAGGGATCCCGGCCTGCCGCGCCAGCCGGACCAGCACCGCCCCGGGGTCGGAGATGCCGGGGGTGCCGGCGTCGCTGACCAGGGCGACATTCTCGCCAGCCTCCAGCCGGGCGACGATTTCCGCCCCGCGTTCCATCTCCTTTTCCCGGTAGTAGCTGAGCAGGCGGGTCTTGATGCCGAGGTGGCTGAGCAGTTTCTTGGTATGGCGGGTGTCCTCGGCGGCGATCAGGTCGACCTCTCCGAGGATGCGCACGGCGCGCAGGGTGATGTCTTCGAGGTTGCCGATCGGGGTGGCGACGACATAGAGGGTGCCGTGTGCGGCAGGGCGTGTGGGCATGGCAGACATGGGAATCTGGGATTGTCGGCATATTCCGTCGGAAACGCTGCCATTATGAACAATCCGCTGTGAAAAAGCATCTGCTTTCTTGACATTGGCCGGCGATCCTTTAATATATGAACAGATACTCAGATAAAATACGGCACACAGGGGGAGACATGGAACATGATCGCTGCGGCTGCCGCATGATCCACCCGGAGAAGATCGGCACGGCAAGGGAAAATGCCCTGCCGGCGGCAGAGGTCGAGGCGATGAGCCAGCTGTTCAAGGCCGTCGCCGACCCGGGCCGCCTGCGAATCCTGTATGCCCTGGCGGGGCAGGAGATGTGCGTCTGTGATCTGTCCGCCCTGCTGGAGGTCTCTGAATCGGCAGTCAGCCACCAGCTGCGGCTGCTGCGCACCTTGAACCTGGTAACCAACCGTCGGGAGGGCACCGTGCTGTATTACCGGCTCGCCGATGACCACATCACCGACCTGATTGCGCTGACGCTGAATCACCTGCGGGAAAGACGGCAGGGTTAGAACACCTGGATAATGATATGTTAGAAAATATTCTGCAGTTTCCAGTCGATATCCTGGCCGCGGCGTGGGGCATCCTGCTCGACTCCTCGGTCTATATCCTGTTCGGCATCCTGATTGCGGGGCTGGTCAAGGTGATCCTGACTCCCGGCACCGTTGCCGCGCACCTCGGTCGTGGCCGGTATTCCTCCGTCATCAAGGCGGCCTTTTTCGGGGTGCCGCTGCCGCTCTGATCGTGCGGCGTGCTGCCGGCGGCAGCATCCTTACGCAAGCAGGGGGCCAATCGCGGGGCGACCTCCGCCTTCCTGATATCGACCCCGGAGTCCGGCATTGATTCCATCGCCGTCACCTATGCCCTGCTGGATCCGATCATGACGGCGGTACGGCCGCTGGCCGCCTTCGTGACCGCCATTACAGCCGGTGTTCTCGAAAACATCGTCGACCGGCCGGAGGCGAGCGGACCACTGCAGGCCGACCGCAGCTGTCCGGTGGACAACTGCTGCGACGGTATCGACTGCCCTGACGACGTCCACCGCCGGCATCACGGTCCGGGTGAAAAGATCGCTGCCGGGCTGCGCTTTGCCGTCACCGACGTCTGGGGCGACATTGTCGGCTGGTTCGCCGCCGGATTGATCCTGGCAGCCTTCATCACCGTCCTCATCCCGGACGAATTCATGGCCCGCTGGCTGGGCGGCGGCCTTTCCTCGATGCTGGTCATGCTGGTGGTCGGGATTCCGCTCTATATCTGCGCCAGCGCCTCGACCCCGATCGCCGCGGCCCTTATCCTGAAGGGGGTCAGTCCCGGTGCTGCCCTGGTTTTCCTGCTGGCCGGGCCGGCAACCAACGTCACTTCGCTGACGGTGCTGATCGGCATCCTCGGCAAGCGCGGCACGCTGCGCTATCTGCTGGTGCTCTCCGGCTGTGCCGTCGCCTTCGGTCTGCTGGTCGACTGGCTGTACGGTTTCCTCGGTATTTCGGCTGCGGCGGTCATCGGCGAGGCGGCCGAACTGGTGCCGGAATGGCTGCAATATGCCGGTGTCGCGGTCCTGCTGCTGATCTCGATCAGGCCGCTGGCTGCCATGTTCCATCGCAAGACTGTCGGGCCGAAGGGCGAGATCACATTTCACGCCGGGTTCCCGACAGCACCGCCAGCCGGAGTGAAAAAGGGCGAGGGCCCGTCCTGCCCGCCTTCCTGCGGGTGCGGCCACTGAGGGAGGTCCGGACTTTGGTCGCCGGATTGCATTGTCCATTTGAAAAACGCCGGGTGAACATGTATGAAGAAGGTGGATAGTGTCTTTCTTGATCAATCCATTCAACGGGCGGAAAAATGAATAAGCATATCGGGATATTGACTGCTGGGGGCGACAGCCCTGGGCTGAACGCGGCGATCCGGGCGATCGGCAAGACGGCGCTGGGCACGGGGCGTATGGATATCGTCGGTTTCCGCGACGGTTTCCGCGGAGTGATGGAAAACCGCACGATGCGCCTCGATCGCGACGAACTGTCGTCGATCCTCACCCTCGGGGGCACCATCCTCGGCACCAGCCGCGACAAGCCCCACAAGATGCCTGTCGGCGGCGAGGTCATGGACATGACCGACGTCATCTGCGAAAACTACCGGCGCCACAACCTCGATGCCTTGGTCTGCATCGGCGGCGGCGGCACCCAGAAAAACGCCTTCCGCCTGGCGCAGAAGGGGCTCAACATCATCACCCTGCCGAAGACCATCGACAAGGATGTCGGCATGACCGACCTGACCTTCGGTTTCCACACGGCGATGGAGATCGCCACCGAGGCCATCGACCGGCTCCACTCCACCGCCCACAGCCACCACCGGATCATCGTCGTCGAGGTGATGGGCCACAACGCCGGCTGGCTGGCCCTCGGCGCCGGGCTGGCCGGCGGCGCCGATGTC
Organism: Desulfobulbaceae bacterium; assembly: GCA_008933635.1. Lineage (GTDB taxonomy): Bacteria > Desulfobacterota > Desulfobulbia > Desulfobulbales > Desulfocapsaceae > Desulfoprunum. The sequence continues at coordinate 7,886 of WBUQ01000075.1, forward strand.
ATCCTGATCCCGGAGATCCCCTACGACCCGTTCAAGGTGGCCCAGGCCATCCGTCTGCGCCAGCAGCGGGGCACCAATTTCAGCATCGTGGCGGTGGCGGAAGGGGCGCTCTCGGTCGAAGATCACAAAAAGTACCAGATATTGAAGAGGAACAAGACCAAGGCCAAGGAAGAAAAAAACACCAAGGCCGAGAAGAAGGCCTCGGATGCCCTGCGGGACTTCGATCTCTACCGCAGCACCAACACCCTCAAGCTCAGCCGCCTGCTCGAGGAGATGACCGGCCTCGAGTCGCGGATCACCATCCTCGGCCACCTGCAGCGGGGCGGTACGCCCAGCGCCGCCGACCGGGTGCTGGCCACCCGCCTGGGCAGTGCCTGCGTCAGCTATATCGAACAGGGACTGACCGGGATGATGATCGCGGTCAGGGGCGAGGGTACCGAACCCATCCCTCTCGATCAGGTGGTCGGCAAGCGTTCGACCGTGCCGCTCGACCATTGCTGGATCACCAGCGCCCGCAACGTCGGGACCTGCCTCGGCGACTAGCCGAGGCCATTCCCCCGATCCCGGCAGATGCCCGGCTGGGTCGAACTACCGCTGCCGGAGAAACGCGACCAGCTGCTCCTTTTCGGTCGCCGTAGGCATCACGTAGTTCCGCCGCGCCGGTGGGGTCCCTTTCGCGTCGAGTCCCTGGTACTTGGCGCTCCACAACAGAAAAACGCTGCCAAGGTCCCCCGTCCGGGACTGTACTCCGGCCAGTCTGGCGAGCGGCAGACAGGGCAGGAACCCGGGTTTCTCGCCGGCAAAGGCATAGGTGCAGCCGTCATTGGAGACGACGCCGTTTCTGACGGTGAAGTCGGTGGCGGCGCTGTGGTGGTGCTCCTCGGGGAAACAGTCGGCCGGCACCTTGCCCTCATTGCCCGGCCAGCAGCCGACGCAGGGATTTCTTCCCATGCCGACGGCCACATCCCGCGGCAGGGCCTCTCCGACCAGGTTCCGCATGGTGAGAAAACCCGCATTCGTCTGGTTATCCTCGAGCTGCGGGACGATCGCGGCCCGTCCGCCGGCTCTGCCGATCAGGCAGGCAAGCGGCACCAGTCGCGCCGCCAGATGCTGGAACGACTGCTGGAACAGGGTGTCGCCGGCAATCTTCTGCCGGAATTCCTCCGGCGACATGCGGGAACCGAAGCCGTCCATGACCTGTCCCTGCCAGTGCCGGGCCGCCGGTCCGTTGGCGAGGTAGAAGAGGACATGCGGGATTCGGCCGGCGCGGCTGTATTTCGCCACCAGTCCCGCCAGCAGATCCGGGTCCCAGCCGAAATCGCCGCTGACCAGGACGTTGAAGGCGGGCCGGCGGATCCCGCTGGCGATGACGATATCGCTCAGGGTCTCGATCTGCCGTCTCGCCTCGGGCTGGCAGGCATGCAGCAGGGACAGGCCGCGCGGCGGCAGGTCAAGGAGTTCGTCGTTCATGGTATGATCCCTCCAGGCAGGTCGTTGGGGTGCGCCATGTCATATCCTAGGCTGACCGGGCCGGAAAAATCAAGGCCGAAGAGGCCGGCAGCCAGCCGGGCGATCTCCCGCTGCAGGATCCCGCCGCCGTTCCTGGTCAGGATCGATTCGGGGTGGAACTGGAAGCCGGTGAAGTGGCTGCCGCGGATGGCGACCACCTGGTCGGTGCCGGCGAACCGCGAGACCTCGATGCCTGTGGCAGCTCCCTGGCAGCTGGGGATGAAGGTGTTGTAGAAGCCGACCTTTTCCCGGTCGCCGAACAGGTCGATCTCCACCTGCGAGCCCTGCAGCGGGGTGCCGAGCTTTGCCACGGGCATCCCCAGCGAGCGGCAGAGGAGCTGGTGGCCGAGGCAGACGAAGAGGGCCGGCCGCTTCCGCCGCAGGATTTCCGCCGTGATCGCCATGTTCCGGCGGATCTTGTCCGACTCCCGGTCGTTGGGGTTGCCGGGACCGGGACCGACAAGGGTGATCTCCGCCGTGTCGCGGCTGATGTCGTAGCGATCCCAGGGGATGACGGCCGTCCGCATCCCGAGGGATTCCAGCAGGTGCCGCAGCATGTAGACGAAATCGTCGCCGTTGTGGATCAGGGTCAGGCCGGGGCCGCAACAGGGCTGTGCCCGGCGGCGGCCCTGGCGGAAGAACCAGAAGTGGGAGAGATCCTCGTTGCGGCGCAGCAGGCCTTCGATGACATCGTCGTCGTTGGCCAGCCGCGGCAGGAGCGGAACCGCAGCCGGCCGCCCGTCTTCGCCGAGGATGCCGGCGAGCAGGGCCGCGGCCTTGGCCTCGGTCTCCCGCACCTCCTCGGCCGGCACCGAGTCCTTCACCAGCGTGGCGCCGACGGAAAAACGCAGCGTGCCGTCACGCTCGATCTCGGCGGTGCGGATGGTGATCGGCGAGTCGAGATAGTCGCAGCCGTCCTGGTCGCGGCCGACCAGGAGCAGGGCGCTGCCGTAGTAGCGGCGCGAGTGACGGCTGTACCTGGCGATGATGCTGCAGGCGTTCTCGACCGGGCTGCCGACGACGGTGGCGGCGAACATCGACTCGGCGAAGAGCTCGAGGATGTCCTTGTCGCTTTCGCCCGACAGCAGGTACTCGGTGTGGATCAGCCTCGACATCTCCTTCAGGAGCGGCCCGATGATCGCCCCGCCCTTGCCGCACATCCGCGCCATCATCTTCATCTCCTCGTCGACCACCATGAACAGCTCGTTGATCTCCTTGCGGTCGTGGATGAAGGCCAGCAGCTCCTCCTTCAGCCTCGCCCGGAAGCGGTGGCCGTCGTGCTTGCGGAAGGTGCCGCTGATCGGGTTCATCCGCACCCGCCCCCGTTCCACCTCGAGGTGGCGTTCCGGGGTCGAGCCGACGAAGATCCTGTCCGGGTGGACGAGGAGGAATTTCCAGTAGGTGCCGAAGTCGCGGGCGGCAAGCGAGGAAAAGATGGCGACGGCCGCGGCGGTGGAGAACCCCTCGATCCGGCCGGCGGCGTTGCGGGGGATGACGAAGTTGGCCCCCTCGCCGTTGCCGATCTCCTCTTCGATCACCCGGGCGATGATGTCGGCATATTCGCCGGCGGTGGTGTTGTAGCGGATCGCCTCCGCCATCCGGATGCCTGTCCCGGCCGCCAGCCCCGGCAGGTCGGCAAGGGATAGCCGGTGCTGCTCGGCGACCTCGATGGTCAGGATCTCCTCCCCCTCGTCGCGGGTGGTACAGCCCTTTTCCCGGATCTGGCAGAAGGGGACGATGCTGATGGTGTCGTAGACCCGGCCGCCCGCCGTTGCCCCCCGCTTGCGCGGGATCTCGGCGAGGGTGCGGCAGCGGTGCGGGCTGCCGGTCAGCAGCAGGATGTCGTCGCTGTCCTGTTTCTGGATCAGGCAGAAGGGGTGGTCGGCGGCAAGCAGATCGTTGATGGTACGGTGCATTTGTTCCTCCATTTCTCTGGTTGGTGGTGATTCTCGCCAGGTCCGGAGGGGTAACGCGATGCCGCAAAAAAGAAAGCCCCCGCAGACCCGGAGATGGTCTGCAGGGGCTGATGAACGATTATGGCCCTGTCCTACCGCGCTCTCCAGGCGATGGTGTGCCAGCGACGCCAGTGGAGCCGGGGCGTTACGACGGGGAGGCGGAGGGTGGTGAGAGTGACAGGGTTCATATGCAGGTTGTGTCGGTTGAGGGGCATGCGCATGACGATGCCGTATCGATTATCTCCGCGACTGCGAATGAAACGCAGCTGCTGCGTTTCTGGACTCCCGCGCGGGCGGGAATCCTGGTCCTTGGCAGCACGCAATCCCATGGCTTATTTTTTTCCAGAGCCACGATGATCTCTTAAAACATTTTTTTTGCCACTTGTCTCGTTTCTTCGTAGCGGAAGCAGTCGACCAGGTGGTCGTTGACCATGCCGGTCGCCTGCATCAGGGCATAGCAGATGGTCGAACCGACGAAATTGCAGCCGCGCCGTTTCAGGTCGCGGCTCATGGCATCCGATTGTCCGGTGCGGGCAGGAATCTCGGCCATGGTCCGCCGGGCGCCATCGACCGGCCGGCCGTCGACGAATCGCCAGAGGTAGGAGGAAAGCGAGCCGAATTCCTCGCGGATCGCCAATACGACCCGGGCGTTTCTGATCGCCGCGTCGATTTTCAGCCGGTTGCGGACGATGCCCGGGTCGGTCAGCAGACGCTGGCGGTCGGCGTCGCCGAAGCCGGCCACTTCGTCGATGGCGAAACCGGCGAAGGCCCGGCGGTAGTTCTCCCGCTTCTTCAGGATCGTCAGCCAGCTCAGTCCGGCCTGGGCCCCCTCGAGGACCAGCATCTCGAACAGGTGCCGGTCGTCATCCACCGGCACCCCCCACTCCCGGTCGTGATAGTGTCGGTACAGCGGATCGCTGCCGCACCAGGGACAACGGACCCTATTGTCGCCCGACGGGTTGTCATGCGCCGTCATCGTGCCTCCCGCCTCATCCCAGCATGTCGCCCAGTGTCCGGCCGTAGTCCTGGCAGGCTTTGCTCCCCTCGTCCGTGTCGACCATCTTTTCCCGCAGGTCGAAGGGGCCGAGGGAGGTCATCTTCATCGAGAAGACGAATTCCATCGTATCGAAGATGACCCCCGGGGCCTCGCCGCTGTGGGTGCTCGAACCGAAGGCGCCGCCCGCCTTGCCTTTCAGCCCGGCTTTTTCGGCCATGAACAGGAAGGTCTTGAAGTTCTCGGTCATATTCTTGTGATAGGTCGGGCAGCCGAAGATATAGCCGTCGTAGCCCTCGAGGTCTTTTTCGCTCTTGATCGTCGAAATTTTCTTGAGGTCGACGGCATTGCCGCTCAGGCGCACGCCCTCGGCGATGAATTCAGCCATCTGTTCCGTCATGCCGGTCCTGCTGAAATACGCTATGAGTACCCTCTTCATACGTCTCCTCCAGGTGGGAATGGGGGGCACGGGTTGGCCCCGCGCCATGGATATCGGCGGGCGATCCTACTTGACCGTCTTTCCCTTCGGGTCGAGCACGATCGGTGCAGAGAAAGTGATGTCATACTTCCATTTCTGACCGAATTCCTGCCGCAGGCCATCGCTGTGGAAGCGTCCGGCCACCCGCTTCTCGTCGAAGGCGGTGGGTTCCCAGCGGATCCACAGGGCGGAACTGACCATGGTGGTGAAGGCCTGGTGCAGCGGTTCCGCGCTCATCACTCGGGCGTCGGGGTTCAGGACAACCAGCAGGCCGGCCAGTTCGCCGTTGCGGGCCATCACCTCCAGCCTGTCACGGTCGCGGGCCACCGCTTCGGCGATCTCCCGGTCGGAGATCAGGATCGTCACATCGAGGTAGCCCGGTTCGGTGGTGCTGTCGGTCTCCCAGGCCAGGGCATGGGTCATCTCGGCGGTTCTGCCATTGGCCGTCAACGAGCCTACGGTGTCGGCAGCACGGGCTAATCCCGCCGTCAGGAGTATGACACCGCAGAAGATGCTCTTGAAATATCGCATGGCGGATCTCCCTCGGAAGAGGTTGCCAGCGGCCGGTCCCGGTCGACAGCCTCCGCCGGAACCCCGCTGCAGGACCGGATGACGCTCAGTCGCCATCCGGACTTTCCGTCGCCAATCCCCTCACCATGATCAGATAGTTGCGGCGGACGTCCACCTGCTCGAAGCCGCAGCGCCGGTAGAGCCTGACGGCCGGGTTCTGCGGGTGGACGCTCAGGGCGACCTGCCGGTAGTGTTTCCCGGCCTCAGCCAGGGCCGCCCGCAGCAGCCGCTCACCGTAACCCCGCCGCTGGCAGCCGGGAAAGAGGGCGATGCCGAGCTGCGGGGTCCAGTCATCGATATACGACAGTCCGATCCCGCCCCTGACAAGACGCAGCCAGCAGGCGCCGACGATAGCCGGGTCGCTGCCGAGCCGGCCGCAGACCCCCACATCCCCCTCGCGCCGGCCCCAGTCCTCGGCATAGATCCTCACCCCGGGGGTGTCCAGGACGTCCCGCGGTCTGAGGGGCGCCGGCGGCGGGTCCCAGAGGGCGATGTGGAGCAGGTCCCAGACGGTCTCCTGGTCGGACGGCAACAGCGGCTGGATGTGGAGTTCGGGCATTGCTTCCGGTCCTGTTAGGATTACATGACGCGTCCAGTGGAAGTCCTGCTCAGATGCTAAGCACCAATTCCGCTTTTGCCAGGGCAGGCGCCGATTTTGTCGGGGGGACGATGCATCTCGCGTTCAGTCCGCATCGAGGGTTTCGCGGATTCTGGCCGCCAGCTCTTTTTTCGAGAAGGGCTTTTCGATGAACCGGAGACCCTCCTCGAGGACACCGCGATCGGCAATGACATCCGCCGTATAGCCGGACATGTACAGACAGCGCAGTCCCGGTCTGACCGCGCGGATCCGCTCTGCCAGTTCCCTGCCGTTCATTTCCGGCATCACCACATCGGTAATCAGCAGATCGATCGGGGCCTGGCCGGATGTCGTCAGCTGAATCGCCTCGGCCGCAGAGGAGGTCGAGAAAACGCGATAACCAATGGATTCCAGCATCCGCCTGCCCATCTCGAGGATCAGGGGCTCATCCTCCACGAACAGTATCGTCTCACCCCGTCCGAGAGGCTTCTCGATCACCGTCTCCTCCGGCGATTCGGCGGCCTCGCCGAGATGGCGGGGCAGGCAGATATGGAAGACAGTGCCCGCTCCCGGCGTGCTGTCGACCCTGATCGTGCCATTGTTTTGCTTGATGATGCCATAGACCGTGGACAGCCCCAGACCGGTCCCCGCTCCGAATTCCTTGGTGGTGAAGAACGGTTCGAAAATGTTTTCGATCAGCGCGCTGTCCATTCCTGTGCCGGAGTCGCTGATCGTCAGCCCGACGTAATCCCCTTGCGGCGACTTTCCGGACAGGACCTCGGCATCCTGCCGGATATTGTCCGTGGCGATGGTGATCCGGCCGGAACCCCTGATGGCGTCGCGGGCGTTGACGCAGAGGTTGACGACGACCTGGTCGATCTGGCTCGGGTCCATCTTCACCGGCCACAGCTGGGCCCCGGGTTGCCATGCTAGCTGGATATCCTCGCCGATCAGGCGCCGCAGCATGGTCAGCATTCCCTCGATGATCTCATTGAGGTCGATCTGTTTCGGGGCCGCCGCCTGTCGCCTGGCAAAGGCCAGCAGCTGCCGGGTCAGGTCGGCCGAGCGCTGGGCCGCAAGGCGGATTTCCCGCAGATCGACATGGATCTGGCTGCTTTCATCGAGCTGTTCCATCGCCAGTTCGGTATGACCGAGGATGACTCCCAGCATATTGTTGAAATCATGGGCGACACCGCCGGCGAGACGGCCGATCGATTCGAGTTTCTGGGTCTGCAGTATCTGTTGCCGGAGTCGCTCCCGTTCCTGCTCGCCCCTGATCCGGTCGGTGATGTCGATGTTGACCCCGAGAATGCCGAGGATGTGGTCGCCGTCGCGGATCGGGGCGACGGTTTCGTGGAAGATCCGGCGCTCGCCGCTGGCGAGTATGTACTCGCGCTCGCCGTTGATGATCTCGCCTGAGAGCACCCTGCTGTTGTTGTCGATCCAGTTGGCACGGTTTTTCGGGTCGATTTTCTCCGCAAGCTCGGGATGGCTCAGCAGATCTCCCCACAACCGTATCGATTCCCGGCTCTGCATGATCATCCGGAAGTCGCGGTCGCGGGCCCAGCAATCGAACGGCAGGTTGCGGATCATCGCCTGGAGAAGGGCTTCGTTCCGAGCCAGGTCCTCGGCAATGCGACGGCTTTCGGTGATGTCATAACAGTGCCCGATGTAGCCGAGGAATTCGCCGTTGCTGTCGTAACGGGCGTTGCCCTCGTCGCGGATCCAGCGATAGCCCCCGTCGGCGTGGCGGAGGCGATATTCCATCATGAAGGGTTCGCGACGGTCGAAGGCATTGCCGTAGGTTGCGAGGCAACGGTCGTAATCCTCGGGATGCACGCCCTCCGCCCAGCCGTCGCCGACCTCCTGCTCCAGCCGCCGGCCGGTGAAGCGCAGCCAGGGCTCGTTGAAGTAGGTGCACAGCTTGTCGAGGCCGGAAGTCCAGATCAGGGCGCTGCCGCCGTTGGCCAGCGTGCGGTAATGCTGCTCGGCCTCCTTGAGCCGCTGTTCCGCTTCCTGGCGCTGGCTGACATCCCTGGCGATCCCCAGCACCATCTCCTGTTCCCCCGCTTCGAGGAAGACGATCCTGACCTCGACGGGAAACCGGCTACCGTCCTTGCGGCGGTGCAGGGTGTTGAGCGTCGTCGTCTTCTGCCGCCTGAGGCCGGCAAAAAATTCAGCGAGATTTCCGGCATTGGCATGGACATCGAGGTCGGCGATAGCCATCTGCAGGATTTCGTTCCGAGAGTAGCCGGTCTGTTGCTCGGCCTGGATGTTGACCCCGATGAGACGTCCCTGCATGTCGGCGAGATAGATGGCGTCGGCGGCATGTTCGACCAGGAGCCGGAACCGCTCCTCGCTGGCGGCCAGCTCCTGCTCGTGCTGCCGGCGTTTTTCGTCCTCTCTGGCGAGAGAGGCGATCATCGTGTCGATCTCTCTGGCCAGGGGGCCGAATTCGGCAAGGTCGTAGGAGAGGCTGGTGCGGACATCGAGGCGCCCGTCCGATACCGTTCGGGCCGTCCGGATCAGATCCTGCAGGGGGGTGGAGAGCATGCGCCGGCCGTAGGCGAAAAACAGCAGGGCGGACAGGGTCATCAGGGTTGCGAGGACCGTCAGGTTGGTGAAGAGCTGCCGTCTGGCATCGGCGAAGAGACCGGCCTCGGGCAGGCCGACCAGCAGGTCGAAGCGGCTCCCCTGCGGCCCGACGACAACCGGTTCGACGACAAAGATCATCGCCCGGCCGTTCCTGTCTTCGAGGTCATGGACGCCTGCGGCGGCGGTGTCGAGGCCGGCGGGCAGAATATCCCGCGCCTTGCCGCCGACAAGGGAGCCGGGAGTTCCGCGGGCATAGAGGATCACGCCATCCTGGTCGAGCAGATAGGAAACGGCCTGGTAATCCGTCGGGATATCGGCGAACAGGTGCTCGAAAGCCGACAGATTCAGCGCGGCGCCGAGGATCAGTCTGACTTCGCCCTGTTCGTCGAGGACGGGGTAGGCATACGGCAGCGATGCGATCCCGGCCGATTTGCTGATAATGAAGCGGTCGGCGACGAACGCCTTCGAGGCCATGACCTCCTTGAACCAGGGTCTGTCCCGGACATCGATCGGCAACGTCGCCGGCACCGAACAGGCCCTGACAAACCCGTCGGGAGTCGCGGCGACCAGCGTGGCGTACTGCGGCAGGTCGTGATGGATTTCGGCCAGCAGGGCCGATGTCCTTGTCGGATCGAAGGGGCTGAATGCCTCCATCCGGGACAGGGCCATCAGGAGCCGCCGCGTTTCGCCGCTGATGGCGAGATGGCGATCGGCAAATCTCTCTCCGAGCCGGCGGACCGTTTCCGCCGCCTGCCGCCGTTCATGCCGCTCCAGCGAGTGGTAGACGTAGGCAGTCCAGCAGGCCATGCAGCAGCCGAAGACGACAATGATCGCGATCAGCTGGCTCTGGATCTTCCAGTATCTCGGATTATAGCTCATCACGAATTCGTTGTTATCCATAAAAATCAGGTTTTATCCAGTTCCTGCCGGACCGCTCTGGCGAGTTCTTTCAGGACATACGGTTTTTTGATGTAGGCGCCCGCTCCCAGGCGAAGGGCTTCGCGCACCCTGTCGGTCTCGGAGAACCCGCTCGAGATGATGGCCTTCTGCCGGGGGTTGATCTGCCTGGCGAGCTGAAAGGTCCGCAGGCCGTCGATCCCCGGGTCCATGATCATATCGAGAATGAGCAGGTCGGCCGGCTGTCTTTTCAGGTGCTCGAGAGCAGCTTCGCCGCTGTCCGCCGTCGTCACGCGATACCCCTGGCGGGTCAGCATGTGTTCGATGATGTCCCTCTGGTCCTCCATGTCGTCGACGACGAGAATGGTCTCCGACCCCATGTATGCCGCTGCCCCGTCGTCCTCTTCCCGGCGATCGGGGGTTCCCCGGCTGACCGGGAAATACAGGTCGAAGCGGGTTCCCCTGCCGGGAACGCTCTCCAGATCGATGGAGCCGTTGTGGTCCTTCACCGTCCCCCAGATCACCGCCATCCCCAGGCCGGTGCCGCTCTTGCCCATGACCTTCTTGCTGTAGAACGGTTCGAAGATCCTGGGCAGGTCGGCCGCCGGTATGCCGACCCCGGTGTCGGCAATCCGGAGCCGGACGTAGTCGCCCTCCCGAACAGGTTCAAATCCGACGATGGGCGCGTCGAGGTGGATATTGCCTGTCGATATGCTGATTTTCCCGGGGCCGGCGATAGCCTCCATCGCGTTCAGCACCAGGTTCATGACGGTCTTGGAGAGATGGACGGGAGACCCGACGAGAGGAAGCAGGTCGTCCTGCAACTGCAGGTCGAAGACAATTTTCGGGTACGCGGCCTGGATGTTTTTGAACTCAAGGCTCTGGAGGTATTCCGAGATGACCGTGTTCAGGTTGACCGTCTGGGTGATGGTTACGCCCCTTCTCGCCAGGGTCAGCAGGTCCTGGACGATGTCCGCCGCCTTCTGCCCGGATTTGCGGATCGTCATCAGCGGTTTTTTCAGGGGGCTGTCGTCTGGCAGGTCCAACAGCAGGAGGTCGGGGTAGCTTACAAGGGCGGAGAGGATATTGTTCAGGTCGTGGGCCACCCCTCCGGCCAGGGTGCCTAGGGCCTCCATTTTCTGGGCCTGGTGCAGCTGCGCTTCCAGCTGCTGTTTCACCTGTTCCGCTCTGCTCCTCTCGGAAAGGTCGCGGATGACAACCGTGCGGATGTGCTGATCGTTCAGGAGGCTGGTGCTGACGGACAGTTCGGTGGGGAAGGTTTCGCCGTTCTTCTTCCGGTGAAACTGCAGGGGCACCTCGCTGCCGCTGTCCCCGCAGGTGGCCGCTGCCGCCTCGTTCCCTTCGAGCAGCTGCCGGTACTGCATCTTCCGCATCTCGTCGCGGCTCCAGCCGTAGAGTTCAGTGGCGGAGCGGTTGACATCGATGATCGCCCCGGTTTCCTGGCTGCAGATGACGATGGCGTCCTTCGCCGTGGCAAAGATGCTGCGGTATCTCTCCTCGCTGATCCGCAGGGCCTCGTCACTCCTGACCTTGGTATGGAAGAATATGGCGACGAGGATGCCGCCGAGAAGGGCCGCGAAGAGGAAGGAACACCTGACGAAAAGCGAGTGGGGCGGGACCTTGAGCACCAGGGACTCGAGGAACGTCTCCGGTCCCTCGAGCAGCAGAAAACTGAGGTTCTGATGGAAAAAAAGGTATTCGAAATAGCTGTCGGCGATCCAGAACAATATGCCGAAGCCTGTCGCGGCACCAATGATGATCAGGGTATCCAGACCCTTCCTGCGAGTCATGCGGCGGTGTCCTCAGGGGGCGGCAACGGGGATGTCGATGTCATCGTACACGAGATCCGCGACCTTCAGCACATTCGGCGGGAACTGATAGCCGATGCGCCGGGCGGTTTCCAGGTTGACTGCCAGGCGCATCTCCTCCCTGACGATCTGGGGAATGTCCCGTGGTTTCGTGCCGTTGAATATTCTGGCGATGACCGAGGAATAATACGGTGCCAGGAAATCGAAATTTTCCCGCGCCACGCTGATCAGGGCGCCGCGCTCGACCAGCTTGCTGCCCCTGGCGGACCAGGTGGGCACCTTGTGCCTGATGAGGGGTTGGATCGTCTCCCAGAGAAAATCCGGTTCGGTGCCGCGAAGATCCGACAGGTAGAAGGTCTCCACCCGGGGGGCGAGGTTACTCACGCAGCTGCGGTA
>WBUQ01000076.1 GCA_008933635.1 Desulfobulbaceae bacterium
CCCCTGCCTCCCCGGCAGGCCCTGCCATGGTCATCGATCCCGCCTGCTCCTTTTACTCCCGGCCAGCCCCGTTGCACATCAAAAAAAGCAAGGCCGATGTTGCATCAATTGTTTATTTCCAGCTAGTATACTACTTGACAACGCGGGGTCCGGCGTGTAACTGAATGAGCGCTCATCCCGCTTGGACCGGCACCCTGGCCGGTTCCTGCCGGCCTCGATGAGCCGTTTTATTTCAAATAGTTACCCGGCAGGCCCTGCTGTGCCGATTCCTGATCCACCTGTGCCTGGCTCCCCCGCGCGATCCGGGCTACCCTAATGGGGGATGGATGGTTGAAAAACATCGTCGTCGAGCTGTCCCACGTCACTAAATCCTACCCCGGCATCGTCGCCCTCGAGGACTTTTCCCTGTCCGTCTATGACGGCGAATTCCTGACCCTGCTCGGCCCCTCCGGCTGCGGCAAAACTACCGTCCTCCGGCTGATCGGCGGATTCGAGACCGGCGACAGCGGCCGGGTGATGATCGACGGCAGCAACGTCGACGGCGTGCCGCCGGAGGCCCGGACGGTGAACACGGTCTTCCAGAGCTACGCCCTCTTTCCCCATATGACCGTCTACGACAACGTCGCCTTCGGGCTGCGGATGTCGCGCACCGCCGAGAAGGACATCCACGGGGCCGTCCTCGAGGCCCTGCGGCAGGTACGGCTGGAGGGCATGGAGAAGCGGCGGCCGGCCGAGCTCTCCGGCGGCCAGCAGCAGCGGGTGGCGATCGCCCGGGCGATCGTCAACAAGCCGCGGGTCCTGCTCCTCGACGAACCGATGTCGGCGCTGGATTACCGCCTCCGCAAGGAGATGCAGAAGGAGCTCAAGCAGCTGCAGCAGCAGCTCGGCATCACCTTCATCCTGGTCACCCATGACCAGGACGAGGCCTTCACGATGTCCGACCGGGTCGTGGTGATGAACCACGGCAGGATCGAACAGATCGGCTCGCCCCGGGAGGTCTACGAGGACCCGGTCAACCTCTACGTCGCCCGCTTCGTCGGCGAGATCAACATCCTCAACGGCCGCGTGCTCTGCCGGGAAAACGGCACCTACCGGGCGATCATCGAGGACCAGGAGATGCAGCTGCGTACCAGCCACGAATTCTCCGACAACGAGCCGGTGCACGTCCTGCTGCGGCCGGAAGATTTCTGGCTGACCATCGTCGGCAAGCAGACCGTCGCCGACCGCCAGGGGCCGGCGGCCACGCACGGCAACCTCACCGGCAGCCTGCCCGGGCGCATCGACCGCACCTTCTACCGCGGCGCGACCTACGATCTCGACATCACCCTGGACAGCGGCAAGAAGATCCTGGTCACCGAATTCTTCGACGAGGACAGCGAACTCGTCACCTTCAAGGTCGGCGACCAGGTCACCATCAGCTGGCTCGAGGGCTGGGAGGTGGTCCTTCGCCATGAGGAGTAGCAACCTCTTCCGCCGCCTGGTGATCACCGGCATCGTCTGCTGGCTGGCGGTCTTCGCCCTGCTGCCCAACCTGCTGCTGCTGGTGGTCAGCCTGCTCGAGCGGGGGACGGTCAACCCGGTCGAACCGGTCGTGACGCTCGCCAACTACGGCCGGCTGTTCGAAACGGCGATCTTCCGCATCGTCGTCGATTCGCTGGCGATGGCCGGGATGGCGATGGTCCTCTGCCTGCTGGCCGGCTATCCGCTGGCCTACATCATCGCCCGGGCCCCGGCCCGAACCCGCCAGCTGATGCTGATCCTGGTGATGATCCCCTTCTGGACCAACTCGCTGATCCGCACCTATGCCCTGGTGGCGGTGCTGAAGGCCAACGGCGTCCTCAACATGTTCCTGCTGTGGACCGGGCTCACCAGCCAGCCGCTGCAGCTGATGTACACTCAGACCGCGGTCTTCATCGGTCTGGTCTACACCCTGCTGCCGTTCATGATCCTGCCGCTGTACGCCTCCATCCTCCGCCTCGACGCCCGCCTGCTCGAGGCCGCCCGCGATCTCGGGGCCTCGCGTTTCCAGGCCTTCCGCCGGATCACCCTGCCGCTGACGCTGCCCGGCATCGTCTCCGGCTCGATGCTGGTCTTCCTGCCGGCACTGGGCATGTTCTACGTCTCCGACGTCCTCGGCGGCGCCCGCAGCATCCTCCTGGGCAACTATATCCGCGACCAGTTCCTGACCTCGCGCAACCTGCCGATGGGTTCGGCCGCCAGCATCGCGATGACCGCCATCATGGGGCTGATGCTGCTGGTCTACTACTACAGCATCCGCTCCTCCGGCCGGCAGGAGGACGTGGCATGAGCAGACTGGCCAAGATCCTCTACTCGGCTGCGGTGTACACCTTCCTCTACCTGCCGCTGGCGGTGATGGCGGTCTATTCGTTCAACGCCTCGAAGTTCTCGTTGTCATGGAAGGGGTTCACCTTTGAGTGGTACGGCAGGCTGTGGAACAATGTCTCGCTGATGGAGGCGGCGGTCCATTCGCTGACCGTGGCGGCGGTCTCGGCGACGCTGGCCTGCATCATCGGCACCCTGGCCGCCTTCATTCTCTTCCAGTACGTCTTCCCCGGCCGCAAGGTCATCTTCGGCACCCTCTTCGTGATGATGATGTCGCCGGACATCGTCATCGGCATCTCGCTCTTGCTTCTCTTTCTCGCCGTCCAGTTCCCGCTCGGCTTCTGGACCATCATGATGGCCCACGTGATGCTCAGCGTGCCGTTCGTCGCCACCACCGTCTATTCGCGCTTCAAGGGCTTCGAGGGCGAGGTGATCGAGGCGGCCCGCGACCTCGGCGCCGGCGAGTACCAGGTCTTTCGCCACATCGTCCTGCCGCTGGTCGCCCCGGCCGCCATCGCCGGCTGGCTGCTCAGCTTCACCCTGTCGCTCGACGACGTGATGATCAGCTTTTTCACGACGGGCCCGACCTACGAGGTACTGCCGCTTCGTATCTATTCGATGGTCCGTCTGGGCATCAAGCCGGATGTCAACGCCCTGTGCGTCGTCATGCTGGCTATAACCGTCACCGCCGTTCTCGTCTCCCGGCACCTGTTAAAGGAGAAAAAATGATGAAGAACCTGCACCTGCTGGCCCTCACCGTCCTCTTCTGCCTCGGCCTCGCCGCACCGCTGGCCGCCGCCGACCGCGAACTCTACGTCTACATCTGGTCGGAATACATCCCGGAACAGGTGGTCGCCGACTTCACCAAGGAGACCGGGATCAAAGTCAACATCTCGACCTACGACAGCAACGAGGCGATGTACGCCAAGATCAAGCTGGTCGGCAAGGGCTACGACCTGATCGTGCCCTCCTCTTATTTCGTCGGTCTGATGCGCGACCAGGGGCTGCTGCTGCCGCTGGACAAGAAGCAGCTGCCGAACATGAAGAACATCGGCCCGAAATTCATCAACCAGAGCTTCGACCCCGACAACAGCTACTCGGTGCCCTACATGTGGGGCTCGACCTCGATCGCCGTCAACACCGACATGCTCGGCAAGGATACGGTCAGGGATCTGGCCGACCTGTGGAAACCCGAGCTGAAGGGCAAGCTGCTGCTGCCCAACGACTCGCGCGAGGTCATCGGCATCGGCCTGAAGGTCCTCGGCTACCCGATCAACGACAGCGACCCGGCCCATCTCGAGCAGGCCTATCTCAAGCTGAAGGAGCTGATGCCTTCGGTGCGGACCTTCGATTCCGATTCGCCGAAACAGGCCCTGCTCTCCGGCGAAGTCGCCGCCGGGGTGATCTGGAACGGCGAGGCCTTCATCGCCAACGGCGAGAACCCGGCCATAGCCTACCTCTATCCGAAGGAAGGCTTCAGCCTCTGGCTCGACAGCTTCTGCATCCCGAAAGGGGCGGCAAATCTCGCCGAGGCCCACCTCTTCCTCGACTATATCCTCCGCCCCGAGGTGGCCGCCGTGATCAGCCAGGAGATGGGCTACTCCTCGCCGAACGCGGCCGCCCTCGAGCACCTTCCCGCCGAGGTCCGCAGCAACCCGATCGTCTACCCGACCGATGCCGACGCGGCCCGCGGCGAGTTCCTCGACAACCTCGACGATGCCACCAACCAGCTCGTCGAACAGTACTGGCTGAAGCTCAAGGAAAAATAACGGGCAGACGTCCATGACCTTCTTCGACCGGTTTACCGCACCCCATCTGATCGGTGCCCATCGCGGCTTCAGGGCCTGTCGCCCTGAAAACACCATGAGCGCCTTTGCCGCCAGCATCGGCCGCTGCCACTTCATCGAGGCCGACGTGCAGGTCAGCCGGGACGGCGTCCCGGTGGTGATCCACGATCCGTCTCTGGGTCGCACCACCGATGCCGTCGGCCGCATGCAGGAGCTCGGGGTGAACTCCCTGCGGGTATCCTCCTGGAATATCGATCAGCTGCGGCAGCTCGACGCCGGCTCGTGGTTCCTCGAAACCGACCCCTTCGCCACCCTGGCCGGGGGTCGGGTGGCAAGGGCAGAGATCGAGGGGCTTTCCCCCCAGCGTATTCTCAGCCTCGAAGAACTGCTGAACTGGGCCCTGCACCGCAAGATGCCGATCAACATCGAGATCAAGCAGCAGCATAAGATCGTGTTCGACCAGCACATCGTCAGCATGGTCCTCGATGTCATCCACCGGACCGGCGCGGCACCGATGGTGCTGATCTCCTCCTTCAACCACGACTACCTGTTCCAGTGCAAGTTACTGGCCCCGCACATCTCGATCGGCGTCCTCCAGGACGAGCAGCACCCGCCGGAACTCGTCGCCTATCTCAAGGCCATCGGCGCTGCCGCCTATCACCCTGACAACGCCATCACCACCAGGGAACTGATCCGCACCCTGCGTTCCGCCGGGTTCGGCATCAATGTCTACACGGTCAACGACAGGCAGCGGCAGCAGGATCTGTTTGCCCTTGGGGCAACGGCCGTCTTTACCGACTATCCCGAACTGCCGGCTGCCTGACATGCGGCTTGCGGGACAGGGTCCGGTCGTCGTGCAGCAGCGGCCCTGTGCATTTTCCCCATTTTCCCCTGTGAAATTGTTCCTGACTTGATTATAGTTTTGCTTTTTCCTGCTCTCCGAAACCGGAAAGGTACGGCAGGGCCAGCCTGTTTTTTCTCTACCGGACTACAATCGGAATACCGCGGTGATCATGGACCGGGATAGGTTCATGGCACCGTTTTTTATTGCCGCATCCACCCCGATGCGGCTCCCGGAAAGCCAGTTTCCGGGGAGCCAATCAGTGAACGAAAAAGGATGGAACATGGAAGATTTGCGCAGAGTTGACCAGGAGGTTTTCGCCCTGGTGCAGCAGGAAGAACAACGCCAGGCCCACAAGATCCGCCTGATCGCCTCTGAAAACTACGTCTCGGCGGCAGTCCTGCAGGCAACCGGCACGGTCCTGACCAACAAGTACTCGGAAGGCTACCCGGGCAAACGCTATTACGAAGGGCAGCAGATCATCGACCAGGTCGAGACCCTCGCCATCGAGCGGGCCAGAGCGCTGTTCGGCGCCGAGCATGTCAACGTCCAGCCCTATTCCGGCTCGCCGGCCAACCTGGCCGTCTACCTGGCCTTCCTCAGCCCGGGCGACACCATCCTCGGCATGGCGCTGCCCCATGGCGGCCACCTGACCCATGGCTCGCCGGTCAGCATCTCCGGCAAATATTTCAACGCCCAGTCCTACCAGCTCAACCCCGAAACCGGCCTGCTCGATTACGAGGCGATCAGGCAGAAGGCCATCGAATGCCGGCCGAAGATCATCATCGCCGGCCATTCCGCCTACCCGAGGATCCTCGATTTCCCGAAGTTCCGTGAGATCGCCGACGAGGCCGGGGCCCTGCTGATGGTCGACATGGCCCACTTCGCCGGTCTGGTCGCCGGCGGCGCCCATCCTTCCCCGGTGCCTTACGCCGATGTGGTCACCACCACCACCCACAAGTCCCTGCGCGGGCCCCGGGGTGCGATGATCCTCTGCCGGGAGAAGCATGCCCAGGCCATCGACAAGGCGGTGTTCCCCGGTATCCAGGGCGGACCGCACGACCACACCACCGCCGCTATCGCCGTCGCCCTGAAGGAGGCGTCGACCCAGGAATTCAAGGCGTATGCCCGCCAGATCGTCGCCAATGCCCGGGCCCTGGCCGAAGTTCTGATGATGCGGGGCTACCGGCTGATCACCGGCGGCACCGACAACCATCTGATGCTGGTCGACCTTACCAACAAGGGCATCGCCGGCAAGAAGGCCGCACGCATCCTCGACAACGCCGGCATCGTCCTCAACTGCAACGCCATCCCCAACGATCCCCGCAAGCCCTTCGACCCCAGCGGCATCAGGATGGGGACGGCGGCCGTCACCTCGCGCGGATTCAAGGAGGCGGAGATGGCCGAGGTCGGCCGGCTGATCGATACGGTCATCGCCGACCCGGACAACGAGGCGGTCCAGGCCAGGGTCGCCGCCGAGGCCAGACAACTATGCGCCGGCTTCCCGGCACCCGGCCTCGAGCATATCGCCTGAACGACCGCTGCCCGCCAAAAAAAGGGGATGGAAACCAGCTGGTTCCATCCCCTTTTCTTTTTCCCCTGCGTATGCTGGCCCGGCTGTGGCCAGCAATCCTTCCGCCGCTCAGTCAGCCGGAAACCCGCACGCCTGACCGCCTCAGAACTTGAACCTGCCGATGAGTCCGCTCAGTTGTCCGGCCAGCTCCTTCAGTTCGTTGGCGTTGGTCTCGATGTTCTTGCTGTTGCTCGAAATATCCCCCGCCGAGACGTTGACGTCGGCGATTTCCCGCGAAATCTGGTTGATGACGGTGGTGCTCTCGGCGATGTTGTGATTGACCTCGCCGATCCCCTCCGACGCCTGGGTGACGCTGTTGGAGATCTCGTTGGTCGCCACCGACTGCTCCTCGATGGCGGTGGCGATCGTGGCTATGATCTCGTTGATCTGGTTGATGATCGAGGCGATCGATCCGATCTCGGTGATGGTTTCGGCCGTCGTCCCCTGCACGCCTTCGATCTTGCCCTTGATCTCGGCGGTGGCCGCCGCCGTCTGGCGGGCCAGTTCCTTGATCTCGTTGGCGACGACGGCAAAGCCCTTGCCCGCCTCGCCGGCCCGGGCCGCCTCGATGGTGGCGTTCAGGGCCAGCAGGTTGGTCTGCTCGCTGATCTCGGTGATCGTCTCGGTCACCGCGCTGATGGCATTGGCGGCCTTGCCGAGATCGGCCATCTTGACCGAGGCGGCTGCAGCCTGCTGGACCGCCGATTCCGAAATCGACCGGGCCTTCTCCGAATTCTGGGCGATCTCGTTGATGGTCGCCGCCATCTCCTCCACCGCCGCCGCCACCATGCCGGTATTGCTGGTGGTCTCCTCCATGGTCGACGCCACCCGTTCCATGCTGGAGCTCATCTGCTCGGCGGAACTGGCGACACTGCCGGCCTTGCCCGAGGTCGTAGCCGCATTCTGGGACAGATTCGAGGCGATGCCGAGCAGACGTCCGGAAGCGAGGTCGACGACACTGGCATTGTCGGCGACTTCCCGGATGATGCCCTGCAGTTTGCCAAGGAAGGTGTTGAACCAGCGGGCCAGCTCACCGACCTCGTCCCGGCCGGTCGCCGGCAGTTTCCTGGTCAGGTCGCCCTCGCCCTCGGCGATGTCCTTCAGGCTGGTCACCGCCGCGTTCAGAGGCCTGGTGATCGACAGGCTGATCAGGGTCGCCAGCAGGATGCTGACGGCGACACCGGCGGCAAGCAGCACGGTGAGGATCGTCATCGAGCGGCGGAAGGTCGCGGCCGCCGCCTCGCTTTCCCGCTGCGCCTTTTCCAGGTTGATCTCGGTCAGGGCGTTGAGGTGATCGCGCATCGTCTCGAACCTGGCGCTGGCCTCGCCCAGGCTCTGGGCTACCGCGGCATCCCTTGCCGCCGGGGTGTTCCCGGCAAACCCGTCGAGAACCTTCTGCGAGGCGGCCGTCCAGCCCTCCCGGTCCTTGTCGTGGGTGGCGATGATGGCCTTTTCCTTCTCACCGTCGGCCAGGGCGACATACTTGTCCCAGCGCTCCTTCGATTGCTGGAGATTCTCTTTGTAATCATTTATGAAATTGCCATACTGCTCCTGATTGCCGGCAACCAGGGCCAGGGACCGCTCCGCCACCAGCAGCTGCTGCAGATCCCGATCGGCCTCGATGAGGAAATCGATGCTCGGCAGACGAACGAGGAAGATGTCGTCCAGGCTCTGCCGAACCAGTTTCAGGCTCAGGTAGGAGTTGATGCCGATGATGATCATCATCGTGATGATCAGGATGAAACCGGCCAGGATCTTGGTCCTGATCTTCAGGTTGCGGATAAATTCCATACCATACCTCCATTGGGCTCAAGCAATTTCGGAAAACCACACTGCGCTCAGTCTCCCCTGTCATCCTGCAGGGGGCCGGCAACCCGGGCTCCATGCGGAAAGGACGCCGCGGATCAGACCTTGAAACTGCCGACAATCGTATTGAGTTCGCTCGCCATCCGCTGCAGGTCCTCGGAGCTGGACTGGACCTGCCGGCTGCCCTGGGAAATGCCGTCGGCCGCCTGATTGACCTTGGCTATATCCCGGGTGATCTCGCCGGCCACCGCCGAACTCTGGCTGACGTTCTCGTTGACCTCCTGGATGCCCTGGCTGGCCTGGGCGATATTGTTGGCGATCTCCTTGGTGGCCGCGGTCTGCTCCTCGACCGCGGTGGCGATGGTGGCGACGATGTCGTTGACGCCGCTGATGACCTCGGAGATCTGATCGATCTCCACCACCGTCGATTTTGTCGTCCGCTGGACGTCGTCGATCTGGTTCTTGATATCCAGCGTCGCCTGGGCCGTCTGCCGGGCGAGGTCCTTGATCTCATTGGCGACGACGGCAAAACCCTTGCCGGCCTCGCCGGCCCGGGCCGCCTCGATGGTGGCGTTCAGGGCCAGCAGGTTGGTCTGCTCGCTGATCTCGGTGATGGTCTCGGTGACCATGCCGATCTTCTGCGCCGCCTGACCGAGCTCGCCCATCCGCTCGGAAGCGCTCCGCGCCTGGTCGACCGCCTTGCTGGAGATGGTGCGCGCCTTCTCGGCATTTTCCGCGATCTCGTTGATCGTCGAGGTCATCTCCTCGGCGGCGGCGGCAACCATGTTGGTGTTGGTCGACGACTGCTCCATCGCCGCGGCGACGTTGTTGAGGTTGGCGCTCATCTCCTCGGAGGCGGTGGCGACGTTGGCAGCCCGTTTCGAGGTATCCTCGGCCCCGGCGGCGAGATCCTTGGCCACCTTCGACAACTGGTTCGACGACGAGCTGACCTCGTGGGAATTCTCGGCGATCTGCCTGACGATGCCCTGCAGCTTCTCGATGAAGGTGTTGAACCAGAACCCCATCTCGCCGATCTCGTCCTTCGATTTGGCGTCCAGCCGCATCCGCAGGTCGCCCTCGCCCTCGGCGATATCCTTGAGACCGAGGATTGCCCGGTTGATCGGCTTGACAATCAGCCCGGCCGAATAGGCAACGGCCAGCGCCGTCAGCGCCAGCGCCACCAGGGTGATGATCAGGCTGATATTGCGGATCGAATTGGCCGCCGCCATGAATTCCTCGGCGTCCTGGGTGGCGGCGACATACCAGCTGGTCGCCGTCAGCGGCGCGAAACCGGCAACCTTGTCGACGCCGTTGAAGATGTAGGCCTCCACCCCGCGCTCGCCTGCCAGCATCTTCCTAACAAAGCCTTCCATGCCGGCCAGCTTGGTGATGTCGAGCTTGAGGATGTGCTCGGCCTTGGGGTGGGCAAGGATGATACCGTTCTTGTCGCTCATGAAGCCGTAGCCGGTCTCGCCGATCTTGCGGCTGGAGATGATGTCGGTGATGAACCCGACCTTGAGGACCAGGCCGAGGACACCGACAAACTCCTGGCCGGCGCCCTTGAGCGGCACGCAGATGACGCTGATCAGCTTGTTGGTGGTCTTGGAGAGGACGATGTCGCCGATGGTGGTCTTGCCGGCATTCTTTGCCGAGATGAAGTACTCCCGGTCTGCGACGTTGCTGCCCTTGTACTCGCCGCCGCCCTCGAGGACACCGGTAAAGAGATTGCCAGCGGCATCGGCGACGTAGATCCCCTGATAGGACTCACCCAGCCTGCCGAATTTCTGCGCCAGGCTCTGCTGGAGGGCGGCGACCTCGCCGACGGCGGCTGCGGTTCCCCCCTGGCTGACCAGGGTCGCCACCTCGGTCACCTGGTGATCCGCGGCCAGGACTTCGGCCAGCTTCTTTTCTTCAGCCAGGACACTGTCGGCCATGCGGGCAAGGTCGGAAGCGGTCACCTCGGCCTGCTTCATGCCCAGTGTCGAAAGAGCTGTCGACGCCTTGGAAATGGAGAGGACAACGACCACGATCAGAGGGATAAGCACCAGTACGATACCGCCGGCAACCAGCCTGAATTTGATCGATGTGACTTTCATGCATTCGGCTCCTTCCTGTGCCCTGTCGATCTTCGCCCCCGCCGGACGGCACCATCCGCCGGGAATCATCACTGCAGCAGGTTCCGCCCGGCGGGTGAGCGACCTTTGTCCCGCCACCGCCGGAACGGGGAACACGATCTTTGCTCCCCGTTCCTTCCAGTGTACGGGTTTTCACTTGTTTGTACAGGGAGAGAGCGGCGGTTCCCGCCATTTTTTGCGGTAAGCCTGTAAATTTGGCAGAAGGTACAGCGCGGGTGCGGGAAATTGACGGGCGGCGTGCCTGCTTCAGGCGGTACTTTTGCCGGAGGAACTCCCGGCCGGGATTTCCACCGGCATATACGCCCCCCCGTCGCGGATGAACAGATAGAGGACGCTGCCGGTTTCCGCCGGCAGGAGCATTGCAGCCATCGGCCCGGTCTCGGCCTTCAGGCAGCGGAACCCCCCGGCCCGGGCATAGGCCTGGTGGTCGCCGCTGGCATAGCGGTGGCGGGAGAGGATGGCGATGTACATTTCGACCGACGGCTGGGCCAGGATCTCCCGCTCGAAGGAGTTGCCGGGCGGCGGCCAGCTGCAGAGCACCACCTGCGGCTGGAAACGGACCAGGGCCTCGCGGCCGTCCATCGGCAACACCTCCCTGCCGATCGGGATGGTCCCGCCCCAGCTCTGGTCGTCGACGGCAGTGATAGCGACCCCGGCATGACGCAGGCACCCGGCCAGGATGCCCCGTCCCGCGCCGATCTCGAGGGTTCTGCGGGTCCCGATGAGACGGCGCAGTTCCTGCACCAATTCCGCAGGGGGGATCAGGTAGCAGCCTGCTTCGAGCAGCATGGCCGACACCGCGGCCGGATTGCGCAGCAGCCGCCAGGCCCGGCGATGCAGACGGCAGGGGAACGCCCGCATCCGGGTGGCCAGGGGCAGGATCAGCAGATGAAAGAGCAGCCTGTCCCGGAGCCCGGCCGTCCCGCCGCCGGAAAGTCCCCGCTGCAGAGCCCGGCAGTACTGGTCGAGGGCAACGCGACGGAGCAGCAGGAGGCCGCAGCGATCGGCCGCAGGCCTGTGGTGCGACGCCGCAAGCCGGCGACAGTCGGGCTCGGCCAGCTGCCAGGCGCGATGCGCCTGGGTGAGCTTATCGGCGATCTCGGCCGGGTCGGCGGCGGCAGCCAGCTGCTGCAGTTCTTCATGCACCTTCTCCCAGTGGGCCGGGAACAGCTCCCTCAATTCCGCCAGGACCGGCTTTTGTCGCAGCAGTGCGGCGACCACCCGGTCGGGATTGTCCCCCTGCCCGCCCCTCATGCGCCGGCGTCGTTTGCCCGGTGTGGTGGTGCCCCGTTCATCCGCCTCTCCTTCAAGGCCTCGCCGACCTTTTCCGCCAGGCCGTTCATCGTGAACGGTTTCTGCAGGAAATGGACGCCCTTGTCGAGTACGCCGTGGTGGGAGATGATGTTGGCGGTGTAGCCGGACATGTACAGGCAGGCGATGTCAGGATTGCTCCGGCGGACCTGCTGTTCGAGCTCACGCCCGTTCATCTCCGGCATCACCACATCGGTGATCAGCAGGTCGATCTCGCCGGCATGCTCGGCCGCCAGCCGGATGGCCACCGACGGGGCATTGGCGGGGAGAACGCGGTAGCCGAGGTCCCTTAGCATGGTGGAGTTGATCTCCAGCAGCACGGTTTCATCCTCGACGACCAGGATGGTCTCGCCACTGGCGGCGGGAATGGCCTGCCGCCCTTTCTCGCCGGCCGGTGCCATGTCGCTCTGCCAGGGCAGGTAGATCCTGAACGTCGTCCCGTGCCCCGGCTCGCTGTAGACGTTGATGAAGCCGTCGTTCTGCTTGACGATGCCGTAGACGGTCGCCAGCCCCAGACCGGTCCCCTGGCCGATCCCCTTGGTGGTGAAGAAGGGTTCGAAGATCTTCGCCTGGGTCTCCCTGTCCATTCCCGAACCGTTATCGCTGACGGTCAGGGTGACATATTCGCCGGGCAGCATGTATTCGGCTGTCGACCGGTTCTCCTCATCGATGACCTCCCGCCCGATTTCGATACTGATCCTGCCGACGCCATCGATGGCATCCCGGGCATTGACGCAGAGGTTGACGAGGATCTGGTCCAGCTGGCTGGGATCGACCTTGACGGGGTAGTGTTCCGCCCCCGGCAGGAACTCCAGCTCGATGTTCTCGCCGATCAGCCACCGCAGCATCTGCAGCGTCGACTCGACCGCTTCGCCGAGCATCATCACCTTCGGGGCGATCGTCTGCCGGCGGGCGAAGGCCAGCAGCTGCTGGGTCAGGTCGGCGGACCGCCGGGCGGCGCTCATGATTTCCTCGAGGTGGCCCTGGAGGGGATTATCCGTCCCGCTCTTCATCATCGCCAGCTCGGTGTGGCCGATAATGACGCCGAGCATGTTATTGTAGTCGTGCGCCACTCCCCCCGCCAGCCGGCCCACCGACTCCATCTTCTGGGCCTGCAGCAGCTGCAGCTGCAGTTTTTCCCTCTCCTCCGCCGCCCGCTTGCCTTCGGTATAGTCGTAGACCAGCGACAGCATCGCCTCCTGGCCGCCGATGTTGACGATCTCGGCCGACCAGATGACGTCGCGGATCTCACCCGAGGCGGTGACGACCTGGGCACGGAAATCCTTGATGAACCCGTCCCTGCGCAACCTCCTGCCGATCTCCTTCCTTTCCTCCGGGTTCCTCCAGATTCCAAGTTCCAGGGCGGTGCTGCTGAAGAGTTCCTCCCGGGTGTAGCCGATCATCTTCAACCAGTTGGTGTTGAAATCGATGAAACGGCTGCTGTCGATTTCCGAAATCACCATCGGTGCCGGCGACGAGGCGAAGGCCTTGGAAAAGCGCTCCTCGCTCTCGCGCATGGCCCTGTCCGCCAGCAGCCGATCGGTGATGTCGATATAGGCGATCATCAGCACCTGGCGTCCGGTCTTGCCGATGAACCGGCCGAACAGTTCGCAGTGCCTGATCTCCCCGTCCCTCCGCCGCAGCTGGACCACCAGCCGCTCGACGAAGTTGTCCCGCTGCGCCATCCCGATCAGCTTCTGCCGGTCCTGCGGATCGACCCACAGGCCGATCTCGGCACCGCTGCGCCCGTCGGCCTCCTCTCTGGTATACCCGAAGACCTGGTACCAGCTCCTGTTCCAGGTCGTCGCCCTGAAGCCGTCGACATCGGAGGCGAAGGCCATCGGGATCGGCGCCGAGTCGAAGAGCCTGGTGAAGCTGTCCTCGCTGTCCTTCAGGGCCTCTTCCGCCCGCTTGCGGCCGGTAATATCCACCGTTGCCGAGAGGATCAGGGTCTGCCCGCCCAGTTCGAGGGTTCGCCCGTAGTACAGGATATGCCGCAGTCCGCCGGGAGCACTGATGATCAGTTCCCTGTTGGCCACTTCGCCGGTCCGGAGCAGCTCTGCCAGAATCCCCTGCTGATCGTTGCTGCCGAAGAACAGGCCGACTTCTTCCCCGGTTCGGCCGATCACCTGATCTTCCCGGAGGCCGACGCGGCGATAGAAGGCCTGGTTGGCCATCACGAAACGGCCCTCCAGATCGTTGACGATGCAGCCGAACGGGGCCAGCTCGAAAAAGGCCCGGAGACGGGCTTCACTCCGCAGCAGTTCCTGGTTGCGCTCCTCGACATCCTGCAGGGCGGTCGCCACTTTTTTGCGCAGATTGACATTCCACAGCAGGAACAGGAAAAGGAGGACGGCTCCGGCAAAGGCAGCCATCCCCACCACTCCCCACGGCACCCGGTCGAACACCGAGCGGCCCGCCCAGTGGGAGACGATTCCGGCAATCTCCTCCTCGCTGATCCGGTCGAACCCGAACTGGATGACGGCCAGCAGGTCGGCATTGCCCTTCTTGACCGCACTGTGGCTGGTGTTGACCGACAGCGGCTCGGTGGTCTGGCGGTAGACGCCTCTCAGGTCATGCTTGGCCAGATAGAACCGTGCCGTTTCCTCGTCGAGGACGAAGGCCTTGATCTCCCCGGCGACGGCGGCCCTGATCAGTTCCTCGGCACCGTCGTACCCGACATTCCGGACCCGCGGGTACTTCGCTGCCAGCAGTTCCTCGGCACTGTCGCCGCTGACGACGCCGATCACGAAGCCGTGAAGGTCGTTGATTCCCCGCACGCCGCGGATCTGCTGGTGAAAAAAGACGCCGGTGGCGATCGACAGAAACGGCCTGGTGAAGTCGAAATGTTCGAGACGGCCGGCGGTCCGGAACAGGCTGCCGACGGCATCGGCCCTGCCATTTCGAACCGCCCGCAGGGCCTCCTCCCATTTCATCAGGCGAAACTCCACCTTGATGCCGGTCTTTCTGCTCCACAGGTTCCAGATATCGATAGTGATGCCGGCGGGTCTGCCCTCATGGTCG
Organism: Desulfobulbaceae bacterium; assembly: GCA_008933635.1. Classification (GTDB taxonomy): domain Bacteria; phylum Desulfobacterota; class Desulfobulbia; order Desulfobulbales; family Desulfocapsaceae; genus Desulfoprunum. The sequence continues at coordinate 14,821 of WBUQ01000076.1, forward strand.
AGGAAGGAGAATGGGGCATAGGTGGAATCGTCGACGACGACGATCCGTGACGGGGCATCGGCAGGCAAGGCCGCCATGGCGGGCGAGGAGGAACCCGGCAACGCGGGCCCCGCCCACGACAGCAGGATGATCGCAATTGCGGTCAGAACAGCCGCAGGACGGGAGTTCCCCGTATGGCGAAGAAAATGCTGAATAACCGCCAGTCCGCTCATTGCCTCCATCCCAGGACAAATTGTCTCCGGTTTACCTACGACATTTGTCCTTTATAGTGGAAATACCTGGCAATGTCTACGATATCGAGCGGCGGCAGAGAAAACTGTACTCAGCAAACGGCCATGGACGACAGCCTCCGGAAAGACGAGGCCTTGATCGCGGCGACGATCGCGGTGCCGGGGCCGATCCCCAGTTCCCGCACCGATTCCGGCACGATCTGGGCGACCAGGCGCATGCCGCCGCAGTCGAGCTCCACCCCGACCCGGTTGTTGAAGCCGAACGTGCCGGCCACCGTGCAGGAGAGGAGATTGCGGGCGCTGGTGGCCTCGGGATGGTTCTTGAACAGGACGATATCGCGGGCGTCCAGTTCGAAGAGATTGTCCCCGCCGTCGCCGCCTTCGGTCAGGACGAGTTCGTTTTCGCCCCAGGGATAGCTCCACAGATCGTTGACCTTCCTGGGCGCACCGAGGTTCAGCATGTTGGCATAGCCGCCGCCGACTGTCGCCATCCCGCTGCGGGCGAGATTTTCAGTGGACATCCGCTCCTGCATTGCACCGTCGCGGAAGACCAGCGCCTCGTCGGTCATCAGCCGCATCTCCCTGAGGGAGTGGCTGATGAAGAGCAGGGGGATGTCGAACTCGTCGAGGGCCTTCTTCAGGTAGGGGATGATCTGGAACTTCAGTTCCTCGTCGAGCCCGGTCAGGGGCTCGTCCATCAGGATCAGCCGGGGACAGGCGAGAACCGTACGTCCCAGCGCCACCCGCTGCCGCTCGCCGCCGGACAGGCGGTTCACGCCGCGGTCGAGGAGATGGTGAAGGTTGAGGACCCCGATCAGGGCCTCCGGCGCGATCCGCCGATCGGCCGCCTCGGTCCGCCGCCAGCCATAGAGCAGGTTGCGCCGCACGTTCATATGGGGAAAGAGGTGGGCGTGCTGAAAAACGACCCCGATCCGCCGCTGCTCCGGCGGCAGATTGATGCCCGCCGCGGAGTCGTAGAGGACCCGCCCGGCCAGGCTGATCCGCCCCCGGTCCGGGGTCAGCAGGCCCGAGAGCAGATGCATCAGGGTCGACTTGCCGCTGCCGGAGGGGCCGAATACGCCGCAGCGCTGCGATTCGAGTGAAAAAGCGGCGGAAAAGCGAAAGGCGCCATGCCGTTTTTCGATATCGACGTCAAGTTCCATCGTTCAGTTCCTCTTCATCGAACGGGCCACCGCCTCGCTCAGCATCAGCACCGTAAACGACAGGACGATCGACACCAGGCAGAGGTTGAGGGCCATCCGGTCGCCGCCCGGGGTGTTGGTATAGTCGTAGATGGCCAGCGGGATGGTCTGGGTGACGCCGGGAATGTTGCCGGCCAGGATGATCGTCGCCCCGAATTCGCCGAGACTGCGGGCGAACATCAGGGTCATGCCGGCCAGCACCGCCCGCCCCGACAGCGGCAGGGTGATGGTCAGCAGGGTGTCCCACCAGCCGGCGCCGAGCGTCCTCGATGCCTGCAGGCAGTTGCGGTCGATCCCCTCGAGGCCGATGCGGATGGCCCGGACCATCAGCGGGAAACCGACCACCGCCGAGGCCAGGACCGCCCCGGAGAGGGTGAAGATGATGCGGAGATCCACCGACTGCAGCAGCGGCCCGAGAAAACCCGACTGCCCGAAGAGCAGCAGCAGCAGGTAGCCGACCACCACCGGCGGCAGGACCAGCGGCAGGTTGATCAGTCCTTCGATCAGCGATTTCGCCGGCAATCGCGAGAAGGCAAGGAAATAGGCGGCGGCGAAACCCAGCGGCGTGGTGATCAGGGTGGCCCCGCAGGCCACCTTGATGGACAGCCAGATGGCGTCGATGTCGTTGGGGGTCAATGCAATCATGTGAATCTGCCAACAATTGAGCTTGAACCGGGTTGCAGACCGGATCCCGGCCGCAGCGTGCGGCAGGGGCCCGGCTGCCCCCGATGGTTATTTGTTGGTGGTAAAGCCGTATTTCTGCAAGATTTCCTGCACCTCGCCGGCGGCGAGAAAGGCGTAGAAGTCCTTGCCCTCGACGGTGGCGGCCCCGGCGACCGTCAGGCCCATCGGATAGGTTACCGGATCGTAGAGATCGGCCGGCACCTCGAAGAGAATCACAGCCTGTTGGGCAAGGAGCGCATCGGTGCGATAGACGAAGGCCGCGTCAACCTCGCCGCGATCGGCATAGAGCAATGCCTGCCGCACGTCCTTAGCCAGGACCAGCTTTTTCCCCTGCTCGAGGCCCTCGTAGATGCCGGCCTTGCGCATCGCCTGCTCGGCATACTGGCCGGCCGGCACGCTGGCCGGGCTGCCGATGGCGATCCGTGCCAGGCCCTTCAGGTCCTCCATCCCCTTTACCGCCACCTCTTTCTTTCCGGCGACGACCAGGGTGTTGCCGGCAAGCACGCCCGCGGTAGCCGCGTCAGCCTTCCCCTCCTTGACGAGAAAATCCAGCCATTTCTGATTGGCCGAGATGAAGATGTCGGCCGGGGCTCCCTGTCCCACCTGCTTGGCCAGCGCACCTGACGCCCCGTAGTTGGTCAGGACCTTCACGTCCGGATGCTCCTTGGCGAAACCGGCGATGATCTCGTTCAGCGCATCCTTGAGGCTGGCCGCCGCCGAGAGGTTGATCTCGCCGGCCTGCGCCATCCCCGTCACCATGACACACAACACACTTACCGCCACCACCATCAACCGTTTCATACCTTCTCCTTGTAAAATTCTTCAGGCTGCCTTGAATACGTGAATTTGAGTCACTTCCTTCCAGGCGGGAGTCCTGAAAACAACGGATCTCATCGGTTTTCGCAGAGGAAGGATCAAGATCCGTGCCACCTCCAGCGAATACATCGAAATTTTCGGTAACGTCCTGTCCATAGAACATGTTGCCGGAAGGGTCCTCCATCTCCTCCCGTTTCGGTGCACATGCCATTGTTTTCCCGCTGTAACATTTCTACAAATTCGTCTTATCCATACATATCGCCATCACCGCAAAACGGATGCAGGGCTCCGGCAGCATGACGGGGGATCCGATTTTTTCCTGTCGTTATTTTTTTAATTACATATCGCATCGGAAAAACGATTGCAACGGACAAGATGCCTCCGCTGGCCATTTCAGCCTCTGACTCCGCCGGAAATTCAGAGCCAAGACTGCGTTCTTTCACAAGAATCAGGATTTTCTCCTTCGTGGCCACAGTCAGAATCCACACCGCCACTTCATCGCAGGCGGAGCTCCAGAGATTCAACAACTGCGCTATATTGATTGTCACATTCCGGTCTGGCCGGGCCGGTCGACAGGCAACCTGCCGGGAGCGATGGCCTCCTCGCGAAATGGCTTGATTCCCGACAGGTATTTCAGTATCACTTTCTGACGCCGGTTCGTGCAGCAACGCACAAACCATCCAGCTTCACACCTGCAACGGAAAGTCAGCATGCCCAGGGCAAGGAAACACAACGACGACAACGCCATGGCCACAGGCCCGGTCAAAAAAGGCGTACAGATCAGGGGCCGCCTCTGGATAGAGCGCGATGGCAGGACCTACCTCTCCTGGGGCCGGGTCATCCTCCTCGAGCGGATCGGCGAGCATGGCTCGGTCTCGGCCGCCGCCAAATCAATGCAGATGAGCTTCAGCCATGCCTGGCACCTGGTCGAGGACATGAATGCCCTCGCCCCGGAACCGCTGGTGGAAAAACAGGCCGGCGGCAGACGGGGCGGAGGAGCCTGGCTGACCGACTCCGGCAGGCAGGCAATCAGCGAATTCTGGCAGCTTGTCAGCAAATTCCAGGACTGGGTGGAGCAGCAGCACTGACAATCCCCGCCTCCGCTCTTCCCTCTTCTAGGTGCAGAACCTAGTCCCCTTCGGAAAAATTCCCAGGTCAAATTCAGCTTCCAGCCGATTGCAGCCGGGCCCGCAAATCATCTATTCTCCCTCCATACGCAGAGACAGGCCCCGACGGCCGCGGCCGCCGGGAAACAACATTCCGCACGGAAAGGAGAAGACAGTGAAATACGCACGCGCATATAGCAGCAAGTTGATGTCGCCCGGCGAAGCAGTACAGCTGATCAAGTCCGATGACTGGGTGGATTACGCCTGTTTTCTCGCCACCCCGATCACCCTCGACAAGGAACTGGCCAAGCGGGTCGGCGAATTGGAGAACGTCAAGGTCCGCTCGCTGGGCTTCCCGGGGCTCGCGGCGGTGGCCAAGGCCGATCCGGAAGGCCGCAGCTTCACCTACAACAGCTGGCACTTCACCGGCGCCGACCGCAAACTGCACGACCAGAAGGCCTGCAACTACATCCCGCTGTGCTACCACGAAGGGCCCGGCTACTACGAGAAAGAGGACATCACCACCGACGTGATGCTGCTCAGGACCACGCCGATGGACAACAAGGGCTTCTTCAACTTCGGCGTCTCCAACTCCTTCACCCGGGCCCAGATCAAGGCGGCGAAGAAGGTCATCGTCGAAGTCAACGAGAACATGCCCTACTGCTACGGCGGCTATGAGGAGCAGGTCCATATCTCCGAGATCGACGCGGTGGTCGAGAGCGGCAACGAGGACATGTTCTGCC
>WBUQ01000220.1 GCA_008933635.1 Desulfobulbaceae bacterium
CCCATGCGGCCAGCGAGCGCTTCGGCGGCTGGCTGATTCAGCAGGCGCCGGATGCCGTGATGGTCGTCTTCGGCATTCCCCAGGCGCGCGGCAACGAGGCCGAACGGGCGGTTCACGCCGCGCTGGGGCTCCAGCAGGCCAGCGCCGATGCCGACCCGTCCCGACCCGCAGCGCCGGCGCGCATCGGCATCGCCAGCGGTTTGGTGCTGGTCAGCCCGTGGCGCGCCGAGCCGCACGCCTATACGGTCACGGGCGAAGCCGTCCAAACGGCGGACGCGCTCTGCAACCGGGCCGGGCCGACGGAAACGCTGCTGGCCGACGCGGTGTACGCCAGCCTGCGGGACAGGGTCGCGGCCGAGAACCTGGGGTCGGAAACGATAGCGGGTGCACCGCTCATCTGGCGCCTCCGGTCCCCGCGCGGGGAACCACGCTTCGAGCGATCGGCCTTCATCGGGCGGCAGGCACCGTTGCGGCAACTCGCCAGCGCGTTGGACTCCTGCCATGAAACCGGTGGTGGCCAGGTGGTGCTGGTGCGCGGCGAGGCTGGCATCGGCAAGACCCGCCTGGTCGAGGAATGCGCCACCCTGGCCAGGGTGCGCGGCTTTGCCTGTCACCGGGCGCCGATTCTCGACTTTGGCGACGCCACCGACCAGGAGGCGCTGCCTCTCCTGTTGCGCGGCCTGCTCGGCCTGACGGGCGGCGCGCCCCCCGATCAGGTACAAGCCGCCGCGGCGCAGGCTGTCGCGGACAAGATTATCGAGTGCGAGCAGGAACTCTTTCTCAACGATCTGCTCGGTGCGCCGCCGCCGGCCGACCGGCGCTCGGAATATGCGGCCATGCGGCATGAAGCGCGCCGACAGGGCAAACAAACGGTCGTCAGCCGGCTGGTGGCGGCCGCGGCCGCGCGGCAACCGCGACTGCTGCTTGTAGAGGATATCCACTGGGCCGACGCCGCCACGCTGGAACTGCTGGCGCGCCTCGCCGCCGCTACCCTGGACCATCCGGTCCTGCTGGTCATGACCTCGCGCCTGGAAGGCGAACCCCTGGATCCGGCGTGGCGTGGCGCCATGCATGGCGCGGCGTTGCTGACGCTGGATCTCGGCCCGTTGCGTCCCGAGGAAGCGCTGGAACTGACCCGGCAATTCGGCGATTTCGACGCCCGGTTGATCGCGCGCTGCCTCGAACGCGCCGGCGGCAATCCGCTCTTTCTCGAACAACTGCTGCGTGCCGCTCAGGCGGGAGACGAGCGCGTCCCCGATTCCGTGCAGAGCCTGATCTGGGCAGCCTTGGATCGCTTACCGCCGGTCGACCGAGCGGCGATTCAGGCGGCGGCGATCCTGGGCCAACGCTTTACGCTCGCGGCCGCGCGCCATCTGCTCGACGATCTGGAGTACCGGTGCGATCGTCTGGTCGAACATCGGCTGGTCCGCCCGGACGGCGAGAACTACTTGTTTGCCCACGTCCTGATTCAGGAAGGGATTTACGCCTCGCTGCGCCTATCCCGCCAGCGCGAGTTGCACCAGCGCGCCGCGGCCTGGTTTGCCGGTCGCGATAGCCGGCTCCACGCCGAGCATCTGGAGCGCGCCGGCGATGCAACAGCGGCGCGCGCCTACCTGGCGGCCGGCCGCGACCAGGCTGGCGAACAACGCCCGGAGTCGGCGCTGTGGCTGGCGGGTCGAGGCCTGGCGCTGGTCCGCGACGAGCGAACCGGCTTCGAGTTGGCCTGCCTGCAAGGGGAGATGTTACGCAAGCTCGGTCAAATCGACGCTTCCATTGCCGCGTTCGAGCAGGCGTTGGCCCAGGCGCCCACCGAACTGGCCCAGGCCCAAGCCTGGCTCGGCGTGGCGCGAGGCCTGGAGATTCAGGATCGCTATCTGCAAGCCCTGGAGGCGCTGGACCAGGCCCAACGCCGCGCCGGACCCGACGCGAGCGCCGATTGGCTGGCGCAAATCCACGTTCAGCGCGGCAACATTTCCTTTCCCCTGGGTCGCATCGACGAGTGTTTCCGCGAGCATGAACTGGCGCTGCGCCACGCTCGCGCGGCCGGATCGCCCGCGCTGGAAGCCTGCGCCCTGAGCGGTTTGGGCGACGCGTATTACCAGCGCGGCCGGATGCTGTCCGCGTACCGTCATTTTGACCGGTGCGTCGCGCTCTGTCGCAAACATGGCCTGGCCAGCATCGAGGCGGCCAATCTCGTCATGCTGGGATTGACGCGATTTTATCAAAACGACTTGGCCGGCGCGGAGCGGGAGATCGCGGCGGCGGTCGAGAGCGCGACGCGCATCGGTAACCCGCGCGACGAATGCCTGGCGTTCGACGTGCGGGGGCTGATTTATCAATATGAGTGCCGCTGGCCGGAAGCCCGCGCGTCGATCGAACGCAGCCTGGAACTGGCGCGCGGGCTGGGCGCCCGACGGTTCGAGGCGGAGAATCTGGGCCACCTGGCGTTCGTGATGGCCAGGCTCGGCCAGAACCATCTGGTCGAACAAGGGTTCGAACGAGCCTGGACGCTGACTCAAGCCACCGGCGCGGCGTACATGGGACCGTGGATTCTCAGCTTGTGGGCGCTGGTTACCGATGACCCGGCGCGGCGAGCGCGGTTGCTCGCGCAAGGCGAAGCGCTGCTGGGCGCGGGCAGCGTCGGCCATAACTACCTGCACTTTTATCAAAACGCCATGGAAGCGGCCCTGATCGACCGGGACTGGCCGGCGGTCGAGCGCTACGCGGCGGCGCTGGTGGCCTACACCCCCGCCGAGCCGCTGCCCTGGAGCGCGTTTTTCATCGCCCGGGCGCGGGCGTTGGCGCGGCACGAGCGCGGCGAGCGCACGCCCGAACTGGCGGCAATCTTACAGGCGCTCCTCGCCCAAGCCGAAAGCGCGGGCCTGAGGGTCGCCATGCCCGCCTTGCAGGCAGTGCTGGATCGACAGGCACCGGTGGGAGATGACCGATGAAGGG
>WBUQ01000077.1 GCA_008933635.1 Desulfobulbaceae bacterium
TCCACCGGCAGATCCGCAGCAACCTCCGGCGACGAACGGAGAGACATCGCCCGGTACCGCCCCGTTTCCCCCGCCCTTCCCACTGCGACCGCTTGCCCCGGTCAATGCCGGATCGGCTGCCGCCGACCTGTTCGTCATTGCCAGCAATTTCATTATTTGCTATGTAAGGGCTGGAGGATTTTCCAGTGAATGAACCAAAATATCCCTTTCCCGCCCTGATGGAAGAGGCGTCCCTGGTTGACACCCATTGCCACCTGGACATGGAGGAGTATGCAGCCGACCTGGATGACGTTCTCGACCGTGCGCACCAGCAGAAGGTCGACCGGATCATCACCATCGGTATCGACTTCGAGAGCTCGAAAAAAGCCGTCTCCCTGGCCCGAAAATACCGCGGCGTCTCGGCATCGGTGGGGGTCCATCCGCACAACCTGCCGGCCGCGACCGAAGACGTGTATGCGAACATCCTCGGGCTTGCCCGGGAAAACCGTGATGTTGTTGTCGGCTACGGTGAAATCGGTCTTGATTACGTCAGGAAGTATCACCCTCCCGAACTGCAGCGCCGGCATTTCCGCCTCCAGCTGGATATGGCCCGGGCTGCCGCACTGCCGGTGATCATCCATGACCGGGAAGCCCATGACGACATTCTACGCATCCTGGACGACAGCGGGCCGCTGCCGGCCGGCGGGGTCATGCACTGCTTTTCCGGCGATTACCGTTTCGCCAGCACCCTGATCGACCGCGGGCTGCATATCTCCATCCCCGGCGTCATCACCTTCAAAAATGCCGCCAGCCTGCAGGAAGTTGTCAGAAAGGTGCCACTCGCTTCCCTGCTGCTGGAGACCGACGGCCCGTTTCTCGCCCCGCATCCCTGGCGGGGAAAGCGCAACGAACCGTCGTATGTGCTGTACACCGCCGCCCGGGTCGCCGAGCTGCGCGGCATCTCCCTGCCCTCGCTGGCCCGGGCGACCAGTGAAAATGCCGCTGCCCTCTTCAGCCTGAACACGCCCTGCCCGGAATCCGCATCCCTATCATGATCGCTGAAAATCTCGAACGCATTCGAACATCCATCGAACGCTGCGCCCTGAGCTGCCGGCGGAACCCCGCCGACATCCACCTCATCGCCGTTTCGAAGAAGATTCCCGTCGCCGCGATTCGCCAGGCCATCGCCTGCGGCCAGCAGGCCTTCGGCGAAAACTACATCCAGGAAGCAGAGCAGAAATGGCTGGAGCTGGACGGAGCCATCAACCTGCACTTTATCGGGCATCTGCAGAGCAACAAGGCGAAAATCGCCGCGCGCATCGCCTCCGTCATCGAAACAGTCGACAGCCTCAAGCTGGCGGAGGCCCTGAACAGGCACCTGGAGACATTCGACAGGACCATCCGGATACTGATCCAGGTCAATGTCGGCAACGATCCGAACAAATCAGGCGTCCTTCCCGGCAAGACCGAGGAACTGCTGCGGCAGGTGGGCAAATTGCCGCGGCTGCAGGTTGCCGGCCTGATGACCATCCCGCCGCTCACCGAAACCCCGGAGGCGACCCGGCCGCACTTCCGGGCGCTGCGCCTGCTCGCGGACGAGATGGCAGACAAACAGCTTTTCCACGACAGCCAGCATGTCGAACTTTCCATGGGAATGTCCGATGATTTCGAAATAGCCATCGAGGAAGGGGCCACCATGGTCCGGATAGGCACGGCAATTTTCGGCTCCCGCCCCGCCGGGGTTTAACCCAACCATCAATAACAGTCACCACCAACCGCAGGATCATCTATGAAAATCACCATGATAGGAACAGGATATGTCGGACTTGTGACCGGGACGTGTTTCGCCGAGTTCGGCCATCACGTCACCTGTGTCGACAAGGATCAGAATAAGATCAAGACGCTTCTCGAAGGACAAATGCCGATCTATGAGCCCGGCCTCGACACCCTGGTCGGGAAAAACGCCGGGGAGGGCCGCCTCTCCTTCACCACCGAACTTGCCGGTGCCGTCAGCGAGGCCGACGCCGTCTTCATGGCCGTCGGCACCCCCAGCAGCCGGCGCGGTGACGGGTACGCCGACCTGACCTATATCTACGAGGCCGCCAGAGAGATCGCCCCCCACCTCAAAGGCTATACGGTCATCGTCGACAAGAGCACCGTCCCGGTCGGCACGGCGCGGCAGGTCGCCCGCATCATCGGCGAAGTCAATCCCTCGGCCAGCTTCGATGTCGCCTCGAATCCGGAATTTCTCCGCGAAGGCGCCGCCATTGCCGACTTCATGCATCCGGACCGGGTGGTGATCGGGGTTGAGTCGCTGCAGGCGGAGGAAATACTGCGGGCAATCTACAAACCCCTCTATCTCCAGGAGACCCCCATCGTCAGGACCGACATCGAAACGGCGGAACTGACCAAATACGCGGCCAACGCCTTTCTCGCCATCAAGATCAGTTTTATCAACGAAATAGCCCTCCTCTGCGACACACTGGGCGCCGATGTGGTTTCCCTGGCCAAGGGAATCGGCATGGACGGGCGGATCGGCAAGAAATTCCTCCATCCCGGACCGGGGTACGGCGGCTCATGTTTCCCGAAAGACACCCTGGCGCTGATGCGGATCGCCCAGGAGCATGGCCAGAATCTGCGCATCGTTGAAGCCGCGGTCGAGGCCAACGCCGCGCAGAAAGCAAAGATGATAAAGAAGATCAGAGACATACTTGGTGGGTCAGAAGCCGGCAAGACGGTCGCCATCCTCGGCTTGACCTTCAAACCCGAGACCGATGACATGCGGGACGCCCCGGCCATAACCATCATCCCCGCCCTGATGGAAAAAGGGGCGCACATCAGAGCCCACGACCCGCAGGGCATCAAGGAGGCTCAGAAATACCTGCCGCAAGGGATACTATACGCCCGGGACGCCTACGACGCCTGCAGGGATGCCGATGCCGTCGTCCTGATGACAGAATGGAACCAATACCGGGCACTCGATCTCGAACGGCTGAGCCGGGAGATGCGGGGAAATGTCTTCGTCGACCTGCGCAACGTCTACGAACCGAAGAAGATGACCGAGCTGGGCTTTCTCTATGCAGGTGTCGGCAGGTCATAAGACCTGACCGCGGTAAAACAAAAAAGGCACTCACAGCGATACCCGCCGGGAGTGCCTTTTTCCTGAGTCCTGGAACTACGTCTATTTTTTCGACTTGGAGGCCCGCTTTGCAGCCTTCAACGGATTGATCCTGATCTTGGCAACCGCAATTTCCGGTTTCGCATGGGTGGCAAAGTTGCAGAAGCCAAGTTTCCACTTGGCGGCGGGATTGAGATAGCTCTGACAATATCTTGTACCGGAGTCTTCAACAATCCTCTCACATCCTTCGCATTTCTCAACAATCGGCTTGTACCTTCCGTCACTATAGTTCACTGCAGCCTGTTTCTGCATACAACCCTCCAGATTTTTCAAATATTTCTCCTCCTGGCACTGCTCAGATATGACAGGAAGGTCAACGGTCAAGACATCAATTTCGAACCTGTGATATTACCTCCTTCAACACCCTTAAGCAAGGAAAAAATGGCAAGATCCTCGCCTTCAACACGTTGAAATCACAAACACTGCGCCATTTTCCTGCGATTCCGGAGCCGAAGAACTGTCGCGAGCCACCGGAGAGGCACAACTTCTTGATAAAAAAAAGGATTGTATTGACCGCCATTGCCTTGTATTTTACAACCATTTGATATACTATGGGTTTTGGCAACAAACCCTCTGGCACGTTTTCTTTGGTCAACCACACGCCTTTACACCATAGGAGGCACAATGCCTGTATATATTTGGAAAGGAAAAAATTCCCAGGGCGAAAAACGTAAAGGGGAGATAGAGGCGCCAGACCAGTCAGCCGTGCTGGCCCAACTCAAACGGCTTCGGATTGTCGACCCGGTTATCAAGGAAAAACCAAAAGATCTCTTTGCCAACGTTGCCTTCTTCCAGCCAAAGGTCACGGGAAAGGATGTCGTCATCTTCACCCGCCAGTTGTCGACAATGATCGACGCGGGCCTCCCCCTCGTCCAGGGATTGGAGATCCTGGAGAGGCAACAGGACAATTCCACCTTCAAGAGAATCCTTGGCACCATCCGCGGCGATGTCGAGGCGGGTTCGACACTGGCCGACTCCATGCGCAAGCACCCCAAGGTCTTCGACAATCTATTCAGCAACATGATCGAGGCAGGCGAAACGGGCGGTATCCTCGACACCATCCTCTCCCGGCTCGCCGTTTTCCTCGAAAAATCAATGGCCCTGAAGAAGAAGATAAGGGGCGCGATGACCTACCCGACGATCTGTCTGGCGATCTCCCTCCTCATCCTGGCAGTTATCCTGATATTCGTTGTTCCAGTTTTCAAGACCATGTTCGAGGATTTCGGCAGCAGTCTGCCGCTTCCCACACTGTTTCTTGTCAATCTCAGCAACATGGTGAAGGATTATTTCTTTGTTCTCCTCATCGGCCTGATAGTCGTCATAATGATTTGCCGAAAAATCTATGCCACCGAAAAGGGCCGGCTTTTATTTGACAGATATTCCCTCAAATCACCTGTCTTCGGCATACTGCTGCGCAAAGTGGCGGTGGCCAAGTTCACCCGCACCCTCAGCACCATGCTCCATAGCGGCGTACCAATCCTGGAAGCCCTGCAGGTTGTTGCCAAAACCTCCGGGAACAAGGTCATCGAAAACGCCGTTTACCGTGTTGCCGACTCGATAGCCGAAGGCCGGCCGATCGCCGAACCGCTGGAGGAGAGCGGGGTGTTCCCGAATATGGTGGTGCAGATGATCAATGTCGGCGAATCGGTTGGCGCGCTCGATACCATGCTGGAAAAAATCGCCGATTTTTACGACGAAGAGGTCGATCAGGCCGTCGAGAACCTGACAGCGATGATCGAGCCGTTCATGATGGTCTTTCTGGGCGGCATGATCGGCGGCATCGTCGTTGCCATGTACTTGCCGATTTTCAAGATTGGCGGCATCGTCTGATATCAGAACATGTCAAGTCTGGACCAGGGCCAGCTGATCACGGCACAACCACTTGAGGTTATAAGCAAATATTCCAAATAAATATTTCCACCGACCATTGACATTCTCCGACAAAGGTATATCATCATTACAAAGTGTGTAAAATATCCAGTAAATAAAGGAGGATCGTATATGACCCTGACAAAGGCTGATCTCGTTCAGCAGGTTTACAAAAATCACGAAAGCCTTACCAAGGCCCAGGCTACTGACTCGGTTGAGGCCTTTCTGCGACTCTCGAAGAATTCATTGATCAACGGCTCCGATCTCCTGCTCAGCGGTTTTGGCAAATTTAATGTCAAAGACAAGAATTCCCGGCGTGGCCGCAACCCGCAGACCGGCGACGAGCTCACCCTCGAGGCGAGAAGGGTTGTCACGTTCAAGCCCTCCGGCATACTCCGGGACAAGATCAACGCCTCCTGAGCATCGGGCGGAGCAGCGCCTCCAGGCTTCCCGCCACCGAATTTTCCCATGACCCGGAAGAAGCCGATCTCTTCCGGGTCTTTCTTTTGGTCATACCCCGATGCGACACCTCCTTCCCCGGTCTGCATCCCGCCATCAACCATATGCCATTTCCCGTTCTCGCAACAATAGCTCTCGATTCCATTGACAACGGTACCCAATGGAACATCCACCCTTTTCTTCACGAGGCCATCTCTCCCAGATTGTCGGCCTCGTGCGAGAAGGTCGGCCTCCTCCGGCCGCCACTGGTGCTGGAAGGCCATGACGGCCGATACGACCTGCTCGACGGCAGGCAGAGGACGGCGGTTGCCAGAGAAGTCCTCGGCCTTCGTCACTGCCCGTGCCTGGTTGTCCCAGCGACAACCTCTGCACAGGCCATCCTGACCATGCTGTACGAATCGCAATGCTCTACGGCACCGCTGTCGCCAATGGAGACAGCCCACTTCTTGAACCTGCTCAGCAAACTGTCCGGACCCGGTCTGCGGGACGCTCCGCCTGACGACGAAAAGCTGCCTGAACGGCACGGAATTGCGTTATCTCGGCGTACTGAACGTCTGCTCCGGTTGGAGGACAATCTTCAGGAAATGGTCCACACGTTCTTTCTCTCCGAGTCGATGGCAGTTGAACTGCTGAAGCTGAAATCGGATGACAGACAGCGGCTGGCGGTACTGTTCAGCTCATTCGGGATGGGAAGCGGAAAGCAGAAGCGGTTCTTCTCGCTGGCCAGGGATATCGCCGGGCGACACGGCACATCGATCGCAACCATCCTTGACCAGCCGCCGGTCCGGGATATCATCCTGCATCGGGAAATGAATCTGCCGCAGAAGGTGCACGCCATGCTGACGGTGCTGCAGCAGATGGCCAGCCCGTCGCTCAGTGCAGCTGAGGAATCCTTCCGGGTACGGGTTGCAGCGTTGCATCCGCCCTCTTGCTGCAGCATCCGCCACAGCCTGTCCTTTGAGAAGGATGAAGTGGAACTGACGGTCCGGTTCAGGGATTTCAGCCAGCTGGAGCATGCCTGGCCGGCTGTGAAGAATATGTTGGGTGAGGAAGGCGCTCAGCGGTAACTGAGTTTGCCGGAAACCAGCATATCCTCACCATACCGCCGGCAGCGGACATCCTGCAGCCTGAAGGCGGTATCGCGACCTGAACTGGCGTAGCCGGAAAGAAAAGGGAGGCCGTTGTCGCCGGCAAAAACCGGGGCATAGAAGAGATGGGCAGAGTCATACAGGCGCTCGTTCAGCATGCTTCCATGAAGCTCGGCTCCCCCCTCGACCATCACCGATACGATGCCCTGCCTGCCGAGCTCAAGCAGCACCTGCCGCAGGTCGACTCCCCCCGTCGCTCCCCGTACAACACGGTGAATCTCCGCTCCCCGCGATGCGAGTGCTTCAGCCTTGCCGGCATCGGCATCCTCGCCGCAGAAGATCAGGGTGCGGGCAGGGGATTCCTGGTTCAGGAGCCTGGCATCCGCTGGCATGCGGAGGCCTGTGTCAAGCACCACCCTGAGTGGGTCGCGCCCTTTCCGGCTTCCGGGCAGGCGGGTGGTCAGGGCGGGATCGTCGACCACGACCGTGCCGATGCCAACCATGATGGCATCGAAGAGGTTCCGCAGGCGATGGACAGCCACGGAGGTCTGGCTTCCCGTCATCCAGCCGCTCTTCCTGCCGGCGTAGGTAATCTTGGCGTCGAGGCTCATGCCGGCTTTCATCGCCACCCAGGGCAGGCCGGTTGAGATGTGTTTGATGAAGGGCAGGTTGATCTCACGGCATCGGGGCTCAAGAACACCCGCAGTCACTGCGATCCCATGGTTCTGCAGGAACCGGATGCCGCGCCCCTGTACAAGGGGGTTCGGGTCTTCCATCCCGACAACCACCCGGGTAATTCCCGCCCTGGCCACCGCCTCGCAGCAGGGCGGTGTCCGGCCGGTGTGCGAGCACGGCTCAAGCGTGACATAGAGGGTTGCCCCCCTGCTCTCAGCTCCGGCTGCAGTCAGGGCATGGATCTCGGCATGGGGGGTACCCGCCTTCTTGTGGTAACCTCTGCCAATGACCTGGCCGGACTTGACGATGACCGCACCGACGCAGGGGTTGGGCGAAGTCCGGCCGAGTCCTTTTCGCGCCTCCTTTAAGGCGAGGCCCATGAATTGCCGATCAGCATCAGAAATCATGGTTTGAACGCGACTCCAGCAACGTCTTCAGCTCATCCATGAACTCATTGACATCCTTGAACTGACGATAGACCGAAGCAAATCGTACATAGGCCACCTCATCGAGCTGGGGCAGCTGTTCCATCACCCACTCGCCGATCACCTGCGACGAGACCTCCTTTGCCCCGTAATCCTGCAGCCTGTGCTCGATCTCATCAACAAACAGGTCAATCTGGTCGCGGCTGACCGGCCGCTTCTCGCAGGCCTTTTCCAGCCCAAGCACCATCTTCTGCCGGTCCCAGGCCTCGCGGCGGCCATCCTTCTTGACCAGCATCGGCATCATTACCTCCAGCCGCTCATACGTGGTGAAGCGCTGGTTGCAGACCAGACAGGAACGCCTTCTCCTGGTGATGGTACTGTCCTTGTTGAGTCGGGAGTCGATGACCTTATTGTCCAGCTGACCGCAGTATGGACACTTCATGCATTTCTCCTTGCAAAAGCGGCACGGTTTCTGATGATCGCCACGACATTTCCATTGTTGCCGTGTTCACAATTGTAGCAGAAAGAGGCTGGGCCTGCCGCATTTCTTCGTGCGAAGCAACGCAAGGGAAACGGCAGGCGGTGAGAGACGGTGCTGTCTCCTGGGAAACAGTCCTGCGGGAAATGAGGGTACAAGGATATCAGGCTTTCAGCCGCCCGAATGCCGACTGCACCCCGGGCATCAGGTATCGCTGTACTTGGCGATCCGCTGCTGGTGCCTGCCGCCGGCAAAGGGCGTATCCAGCCACACCTTGACCAGGTCGACCGCCACTCCCTCGCCGATCACCCGTGCACCCAGGCAGAGGATATTGGCATCGTTGTGCTCTCTGCTCATGCGAGCAGTATACTCGTCATGGCAGTTGGCAGCTCGAATCTTCCGGTTGCGGTTGGCGGCAAGCGACATGCCGATCCCGGTACCGCAGATGAGGATGCCCCTGTCGCACTCGCCCTCTGCAACCTTGGCGACGACCGGATCGGCAAAATCCGGGTAGTCGACGGAATCCGATGAGTGGCAGCCGGTATCCTCGACACGATGTCCGAGTTGCTCCAGCAGCCGGGCAACCTTCTCCTTGAGCTGATACCCGCCGTGATCGGCCCCAATCGCTATCTTCATCGATATTCTCCCAGGTGCTGCTTACCGGAACTGCTGCAGTGCAACGACCGCGTTGGTGCCGCCGAAGCCAAACGAGTTGGACAGGGCGACGGCGATATTCATCTGACGGGCCGTAAGCGGCACGTAATCGAGATCGCAATCAGGACTGGGCTCGATCAGATTCGCGGTCGGAGGGGCAATCTGATGATGGATGGTGAGGGCGGTGAAGACCGCCTCGATACCGCCGGCAGCTCCCAGCATATGGCCGGTCATCGACTTGGTGGAGCTGATCGCCAGGCGGCCGGCGTGCTCGCCGAACACCGTCTTGATCGCCGTGGTCTCACAGCGGTCGTTGAGCGGCGTTGAGGTGCCATGGGCGTTGATATAGTCCACATCCTCAGGCTTCAGGCCGGCATCGGTCAATGCCATCTGCATCGCCCGCACCCCTCCCTCGCCGTCTTCCGGCGGGGCGGCGATATGGTAGGCATCGCTGCTCAGGCCGTATCCTATGACCTCGGCGTAGATATGAGCTCCCCTCGCCAGGGCATGGTCGAGCTCCTCGAGTATCAGCATGCCGGAGCCTTCCGACATGACGAAACCGTCGCGATCCTTGTCGAAAGGCCGCGAAGCCTGCTGGGGGGCATCGTTCCTGCTCGACAGGGCCTTCATCGCGCTGAAACCGGCGACTCCCAGCGGACAGATGACAGCCTCGGCACCGCCTGTGACGATGATGTCGCTCAGTCCGTAGCGGATGTGGCGGAAGGCCTCGCCCACGGCGTGGGTTCCGGCAGCGCAGGCTGTTGTCAGCGTCAGGTTCGGGCCTTTCGAGCCGATCTGCATCGAGATGTGACCCGATGGCATGTTGGGGATCACCATCGGTATGAAGAACGGGGTGATCTTGCGCGGACCTTTCTCCAGGCTTACCTGATGATATTTCTCGATCGTCGGCAACCCCCCCATCCCGCAGCCGGTGATAACGCCGATGCGACCGCAGTTGCCTTCGTTGACGACAAATCCGCTATCTTCTACCGCCATCATTGCGGCAACCAGACCATACTGGACGAAGAGATCGAGGTGTTTGCTCGCCTTTTTGTCGAGATAATCGTCGACATTGAAGTCTTTGACCTCAGCTGCGATCTTGACCTGGTAGTCACTCGTATCGAAACGGGTGATCAGATCCACGCCGCTCGTCCCGGCGCAGATATTTTCCCAGGTCTTTGCGACGCCGGTTCCAAGGGGTGTCACCAGACCAACGCCTGTAATAACGACTCTGCGCCTCACCATAGCCTCTCCTTCAGCCTGCACTGCCGCTTGACAGATGGGGTTATGAATGAATAACCCGAAGGGTTATTTCAGCTTTTTCACGTAATCGATCGCATCCTGGACGGTAGTGATCTTCTCGGCATCCTCGTCCGGGATCTCAATATCGAACCCTTCTTCCATCGCCATGATCAGTTCCACCAGATCAAGCGAATCGGCGCCAAGGTCATCGACAAAAGATGCATTGGGAACGACCTTCTCCTTCTCGACACTCAGCTGCTCTACGATGATATCAATCATTTCCTGCTCAATAGCCATTGCATTTCTCCCTTGTGGTAATAATTCGTTCAAATTTGGCCTCCGGGCGATATTACCTTCGCGCCTTCAGCTTGATTGTATCCAGGAAAACATGGATCCGGCGGGATCCACAACATGATGCTACATATACATGCCGCCATTGACGTGCAGGGTCTGGCCGGTCAGATACCGTCCATCCTCGCCGACCAGGAAGGCGACCGCCCCGGCCACATCCTCCGGAGTGCCAAGACAGGCCAACGGGATGTCACGCAGCAGCTGATCCCGCGCCTCATCCGGCAAGGCATCGGTCATGTCGGTCTGGATATAGCCCGGCGCGACGCTGTTGACGGTGATGTTCCGTGATGCCAGCTCCCTTGCCATCGCCTTGGTCATCCCGATGAGCCCGGCCTTGGCCGCCGCATAGTTGACCTGGCCGGCGTTGCCGGCGAAGCCGATGACGGAGGAGATGTTGACGACCCGTCCCCAACGCTGTTTCATCATCGTCTTGGAAACCGCCTTGGTACAGAGGAAGGCACCTTTTAGGTTGGTCGCCAGCACCTGATCCCAGTCCGATTCCTTCATCCTCGCCAGCAGTCCGTCGCGGGTGATGCCGGCGTTGTTGACGAGGATGTCTATCCTTCCCGCCTCATCTGCGATGCGCTTGAAGGCGTCCTGGATTTGGATGCCATCGGCCACATCAAAGGCGATGGTCCTTGCCACTCCGCCGGCAGCCTCGATCAGTGCTTTGGTCTCTTCCGCGGCATCGGGCCGACTGACATAGTTGATATACACCAGAGCTCCCATGGCTGCAAGACGTAGCGAAATGGCCCGCCCTATTCCACGGCTGCCGCCGGTGACAACGGCTGTTTTCCCCTGCAGGTTCATGCGCGGCGATACTCCTCTATGCGTTTGATCAGTTTGGGCACGATCTCGTAGAGATCTCCAACGATGCCGAAATCGGCGACATCGAATATCGAGGCGTGGGCGTCACGGTTGATCGCGACAATCGTTTCGGAAGACTGCATGCCGGCGACGTGCTGCACTGCGCCGGAGATGCCGCAGGCGATATACAGTTTCGGGGCGACGGTCTTGCCGGTCTGCCCGACCTGGTGGGGATAGGGTATCCAGCCGGCATCGACGGCGGCCCGCGATGCCGAGACCTTTGCCCCAAGCGCATCCGCCAGTTGCTGCAGCAGTTCGAATCCCTTGGGATTATCGAGGCCGCGGCCGCCGGAGATGAGGATATCGGCCTCCTGAATGTTGACCTTGGCGCCCGGGGCCACCACCGACTCGAGGACCCGGACCCGGCTCTGCAGCTGGGACGGCGTCGGGGCGACATCGATGATCTCGCCGCTCCGGCTGCCATCATACTCCAGCGCCCGCATGACCTTGGGCCGGACGGTGGCCATCTGCGGCCGCGACGACGGACAGACGATCGTGGCCATGATGTTGCCGCCGAAGGCAGGCCTGGTCTGCATCAGGGCGCCGTCTTCGTCGCGGATGTCGAGGGACGTGCAGTCGGCGGTGAGTCCGGCATTGACACTGGTGGCGACACCGGGGATGAACGACCGGCCGATGGCTGTGGCCCCGGCCAACACGATCTCCGGGCGGTACTCGTTGATCAGCGCGGTCAGCAGCGTGGCATAGGTGTCCTCGGCGTAGGCCGCCAGTTGCTCATGATCGATACGATATATCCTGTCGGCGCCATGGGCAATCAGCTTTTTGGCGGTATCGCCGGTATCGTGGCCGAACAGCACTGCTCCCAGGGTGACGCCCCGCAGGTCGGCAAGCCGGCGCCCTGCCCCCAGCAGTTCGAGGGAGACCGGGGCGAGTTCACCCAGACGGTACTCGCAGAAGACCCAGACTCCCGACCATGCGGCCAGGTCGGCCTTGACGGTCTTTTCCGCAACCTCCATGCTCAGCGCGCCGACCTCGCAACTCTCGACGCAGGAACCGCAGAGGGTGCAGGCCTCACCGACCACGGCGACGCCATTCTGTATTTCAATCGCCGCAAACGGACACTGGTCGGCACAGATCCCGCAGCCGATGCACAGTTCCTTATTGATGATCAACATGACTCGATACTCCGGGGACTTAGAGATAAGGAGCGAGCTTGGCGACCAGCTGGTCGATCTGCTCGTCGATGGTGCCGGTCAGGATCGCCTTCTCTCCCCTGGCCTGGGGCGGGAAGACCCGCATGACCTGGGTCGGAGATCCGGGAAGACCGATGCAGGAGGGATCGGCCCCGATATCGCTGGCAGTCAGCCTCCGGATCTCGGCCTTTTTCGCCTTCATCTTGCCCTTCAGCGACGGCACCCGCGGTTCGTTGATATCCTTGACAACCGTCAGCAGGGCCGGCAATGTCGTCTCGACCACATCATATCCGTCATCCATCATCCGTTCGACGACGATGGTGCCGCCATCTATCTGACGGACCTTCTGGACGCAGGTGACAAAGGGGATATCCAGCCTCGTCGCCAGGCCCGGACCGACCTGGGCGGTATCGCCGTCAATCGCCTGCTTGCCGCAGAGCACCAGGTCGAAGTTTCCAAGCTTTAGCACCGTCTTCTCGAGGGTATAGGAGGTCGCCCAGGTATCGGCACCGGCAAAGGCCCGGTCGCTGACCAGCACCCCGTCATCGGCCCCGCAGGAGATGGCCTGCCGCAGCACTTCCTCGGCCTGGGGCGGCCCCATGGTGATCACCGTCACCTTGCCGCCGTGCTTCTCGGCCAGCCTGACCCCTTCTTCGAGGGCATGCTGGTCGTAGGGATTCATGATCGACTCGACCCCTTCACGGTTCATCGTGTTGGTCACCGGGTCGAGGCGCACATCCTTGGCATCCGGCACCTGCTTGATACAGACTATGATATTCATCACCGCAACCTGTGCAAAAAACTCCCGGGACGGGCCATCGCCCGTCCGGGTCGTGGTTCATCTACTGGGCGTATTCCCGGTTGAGTTCCTGGCCGATGACATTGCGCTGGATCTGATTGGTGCCCTCGTAGATCTGCAGGATCTTGGCATCGCGCATCATCTTCTCCACCGGATACTCGCACATGTAGCCATACCCGCCCATAACCTGCACGGCGTCGGTGGTGACCTTCATTGCCACATCGGTGGCAAAGACCTTGCACATCGACGAGACCTTGGACATGTCCTTCGGGTGGGCGTCGATATGCCTGGCTGCGCCATAGACCAGAGCTCTGGCGGCTTCGATGCCGACGGCCATGTCGGCCAGCATGTGCTGGACCGCCTGGAAAGCGATGATCGGCTTGCCGAACTGCACCCGCTGCTTGGCATAGGTGGCCGCCGCGTCGAGTGCGCCCTGGGCGAGACCGACGCCAAGGGAGGCGATGCCCGGCCGCGAGGAGTCAAGGGTCTTCATCACCGTGATGAAGCCGGTTCCGGCACGGCCGATGATGCGATCCTTGGGGATGCGGCAGTCCTTGAAAATCAGTTCGGTGGTCGAGGAGGCCCTGATGCCCATCTTCTTCTCCTTCGGACCGCAGGAAAAACCGGGGTCGCCGGCTTCGACGACGAACATCGAGGCGCCGCGCGGCCCCTTGCTGCGATCGGTGATCGCCACCACCGAATAGATCTCGGCCTCGCCGCCGTTGGTAATCCACTGCTTGGTGCCGTTCAGCACCCACTCGTCACCGTCGAGCACGGCCGTGGTCTGGATGCCCGAGGCATCGGAGCCGGCGTTGGCCTCGGTCAGGCCGAAAGCAGCGAATCTCTTGCCGGCGGCGACATCCGGCAGATACTTCTGCTTCATCTCGTCGGATCCGGCGATCAGGATCGGGTAGATGCCGAGGAAACTGGCGGCGAAGGCGGTGCCGACCCCGATGCAGCCGCGGCCGAACTGCTCAAGCGCGAGGACGATGTCGAGACAGCCGCCGCCGAATCCGCCGTAGGCCTCCGGCACCGGGATGCCGAACAGGTCGGCCTGAGCGATCTCGTTCAGGATCGCCCGGGGGAATTCATGCTTTTCGTCGAGTTCGGCGCGCTGGGGAATTATCCGCTCGTCGGTGATCTGCCGGGCTATGTCGACGATCATCTGCTGCTCTTCAGTCAGGAAATAGTCCATATCACTCTCCTCTTCACCACTTAATCAGGGTTGCTCCCCAGGTAAACCCGCCACCGAAGGAACATAACAAAATCACATCACCTTCCTGGATCCGCCCGGCGCGGACGGCCTCGTCAAGGGCGATCGGGATCGATGCGGCCGAGGTGTTGCCGTACTCGGAGACATTGATCACCACGTCATCGGCCGGCATCTGCAGCCGCTCCGCCAGCTTGTTCAGGATCCGGATGTTCGCCTGGTGGGGTACCAGCAGCTTCACCGCGTCGAGGCCGATCCCCTCCCTGGCCAGCACCCCGTGAATGGCGTCTTCCATGGCCTTCACCGCATGCTTGAATACTTCCTTGCCTTCCATGATGATGTAGGTGCCGGGGTGATCCTCATGGGTTATGTCGGGATTGCTGCTCTTTGGCGCGTACATGTAGAGGAGTTCCCACAGGCTGCCGTCCGAGCGGAGGTTGGCCCCCAGATATCCCGAGGCTCCATCCCTGTAGCCGACGACAGCGGCCCCGGCGCCATCGCCGAAGAGGATGCAGGTGTTCCGGTCAGACCAGTTCAGACGGGAGGACAGGTTCTCGGCACCGACCACCAGCACCTTCATGCCATGGTCGGCCTGGACGTACTTGTGGGCAAGATCGATACCGAAGAGAAAGCCGGAACAGGCGGCATTGATGTCGTAGGCGAAGGCTTTGGTCGCTCCCAGCTCTTTCTGCACCAGACAGGCGCTGGATGGCATCAGGGTGTGGGACGAGATTGTCGCCACGACGATCAGGCCGATCTCCTCGACGCCGATCCCGGCAGCGGCTATCGCCCGCCGCGCCGCCCGGGTCGCCAGGTTGTAGGTCTGTTCATCCTGACCGCAGACCCGTCTGGTCCTGATGCCGGTCCGGGTCCTGATCCACTCGTCACTGGTGTCGACGATCTTCGCGATATCATCGTTGGTGACGATCTTGTCCGGCAGGCAGGAGCCCGTTCCAAGTATGACTGTACCCATCACGATTCCATCAGCCGATCGTTGTCATCCGCGGCGAGGCTCTTCAGGATCTCGGCATTGACCTGGTATTTGACCATCTTGCGGGCCTCGAGAATCGCATTCTTGATCGCCTGGGCATTGGACTTGCCATGGCAGACAATGCCGGTGCCGTTGATCCCCAGCAGGGGGGCGCCGCCATACTCCGAATAATCGACCCGTTTCTTGAACGCTTTGAAGGCCGGACGGGCAAGCAGGTAGCCGATTTTCGCCATCCACGACTTGAGGATCTCCTTCCTCAGCATCTGCATCGCCGCGTCAGCCAGACCTTCACTGATCTTGAGGCAGATATTGCCGACGAAGCCGTCGCAGATGATAACATCGACATTTCCTTGAAAGACATCCCGCCCCTCGACATTGCCGATAAAGTTCAGGGCGCTGCTCTTGAGCAGGGGATAGGTCTCCTTGACCAGCTGGTTGCCCTTGCCGCCCTCCTCGCCGATGGTCAGCAGGCCGACCCGGGGATTCTCGGTGTCGAAGATCCGGGAAAAACAGGAAGCCATGACGGCAAACTGGTACAGATGCAGCGGGCGACAGTCGACATTGGCGCCGACATCCATCAGCACCACCGGCTTCTTCAGCGTGGGGAAGAACGAAGCGATACCCGGCCGGGAGATCCCCTCCAGTCTGCCCAGCACCCGCACCGCCGCGGCCATGGTGGCCCCGGAATTGCCGGCGCTGACGACGGCATCGGCATCTCCCTTGCGGACAAGGTCGAAGGCGACCAGAATCGAGGAATCCTTTTTCTTGCGAATAGCCTCTACCGGATGTTCATTCATTTCAATAACCTGAGAGGAATGAACAATCCTCATGCGGGAAGCAGTCTGATGATCGGGAGCGGCTTTTTCCAGTATCGACCGCAGACGGACTTCGTCCCCCACCAGGCTGACATTGAGATCAGCCTGCCTCACGGCAAGTACTGCCCCGGCAATCAGCTCCTCCGGGCCATGGTCTCCTCCCATGGCGTCCAGGGCAATGTGCACAGCTCTTCTCCTACTCTATCTCGGCATCAAGAGTGAAGACGGTGCGTCCTTTATATTTGCCGCAACTGGCGCAGAGACGATGGGGTTCCTTGGGTTCGCCGCACTCGGCACAGAGTGAAACGCCGGTCGCCTTCAGGGCGTCGTGTGAACGGCGTTTGTGGGTACGGGCATGAGAATGTCTTCGTTTCGGCAGAGCCATGTTTTCCTCCACTGCGGCATATGTGATTGCCGCCCAATTGTATGCTATTTTTTTCTCCTGAGCTTTTCCAGTACGGCAAAAGGCGAATCGGAATCCCCCTTGGAACAGCTGCAGCGTTCATCCTTCAATACAGCCCCGCATTCGGGACAGAGCCCCCTGCATTCCTCACTGCACAGGGTTTTCACCGGCATGGCCAGATAGACCTGCTCCCGGAAGAGCTCGCCAAGGTCGATGACCGGTTCCTTCAGACAGACGGTGACGCAGTCTTCGTCGCCGATCTCCACCTCATGCGCTTCGACCTGCTTCTCGTCGAGAGTGAAGATATACTCGAACTCCTCTTCCAGCGTCAATGCAACCGCTGCGCCGCATCGGTCGCACGGCAGGACGGGGCAGAATCTGAGCACCCCTTCGAGCAGGACGTCTTTATCTTTCCTCCGCACCAGTATCTCGACCTGCGGGGCACCGGAACAGCTCACCTCTTCTGCCGGGAACCAGCCTGCACCCGAGAATGTGAGACGGCTTGTCTGCTGAGATATTTCAACAAAAGGCAGTTTCATCGCTCTGTTCGTCAGATCAGCATGTCTCAGGGGGAGAAAAAAGTGCGATGATAATCAATTTCGACGACAATGGCCAGAAAAAAAACGGGTGAAACAGTCCGGAATCAAGGCGTTCATTCCATCCGTCATTCGGGTCAAACCTGCCCTGCACGCGCTTGCGACGCCTGCGTGCTTATTAGAGAACTCTTGCCAGGCGATCGGATGCTTTCTGCAGCCGCAGGTGCGCAACATCCAGGAGGCGACAGATGAACTTCCAGGCGAGAACGGGGTTTTCCGCCGCCAAGCCCTCCAGGCCCGTGCCATCCAGCGCCACGAGGCGGCAATCCTCGACCGCCACGACAGTCGCGTCATGAATCCGGCCAGGGAAAACCGCCCCCTCGCCGACCGGGGCACCGGGGTCGAGCAGGGCCACAACCTGCATCTTCTCGGCAAACCCCGTCTTCTTGCGCACCGCCAGCCTGCCCGATACAATGAAATATACCAGCGTGGCTGGCTCTCCGACACGAAACAGCACCTCCCCCGCCGCAAGGCTGACCTCGGTCAGTCGCGGCAGGAATTGGGCCAGGTGTTCCTCGCCGGTAAAGGCAAGGGCCCGCCGCAGGCCCTCATCGGTATCCGACACCCTCATCGCGAGGCCTCTGTACCCTCGGCAAAGCTCCTGTTTTTCTCCTCGATCGCCTTGATCAGGCCGGCGAATTTTTCCTTGCGCAGGATCGACTTGAACTGCTCACGGTAATTGCTGACCAGACTCACCCCTTCTATATTGATGTCATAGACCATCCAGCGGCTGTCCGTCAGATTGAGGATGTAGTGTACCGGCACCTTGACGCCGTTGTTGTCAATGGTCGTCGACACCTGCGCCCTCCTGTCCTTGACCCGTTCTTCCAGGAAGTCGATCTGCTGCCCCGAATAGCTCTCCAGCTTCCCGACATAAATGTTCTCCAGCAGTTTGATCATCTCACGGGTGAAGCGTTCCTGTTCTGCAGGTGTGATTTCATTCCAGGTCTTGCCGAGAATCCGCTTGGACATCTCCTGGAAATCAAACCCGACCTCTATCGCGTCCATGATTTTGGCCCGCCGCACATCCCGGTGAACATCCCCTTTCAGACTTTCATCGGCAAGCAGGTCGGTCAGGGATTTGAGTGTCGGTTTCAGCTGGGCCATCGGGCTGTCAACGGCCCCGGCGAGCGAACACAGGGCCAACGATACGATCAAACAGCATATTGCAATGATATTATTCATATTTTCCTTAAACACCTTTGAAGTCCTTTGCAGCTATCCTGCACACTATTCCGCAGCCGGTTGCCGGCGGCCGTTGATCCTGCTGTTGCGATAATCGTAATAGGCCTGACGAGTGGCGACATAGGGATCGAGAGAATAGGTTTTGATTTCTTCCTGGATATCGGGAACCAGCGTCAGCCTGTTGATGAACGTCCCGCTTGTGTAGCCGAGCAGCTCTGACGAATTGAGCTCCATGAAATTCACCGGATGGGCCATGTTGTCAGCCACCAGGCCTACGGTGTCGCGGACATTGGCCGGCCCGAACAGTGGCCAGTACAGGTACGGGCCACCGACGGCGCCCCAACGCCCGAGGGTCTGGCCAAAATCGGCGGAGGGCGGGGCCATGTCGAATTCGCTGGCGGCCGGATCGCCGAATCCATAGACGCCGAGCACGGTATTGATGCCGAAGCGCGACATGACTGTCCAGGCATCGGCAAACCTCCCCTGCAGCAGGGTATTGACCAGTACCACCGGGGCGGAGAGATTGCTGACGAAATTGCCGATACAGCCCCGGATATCCTGCGGCACGGCGGCCTTGTACACATCCCGGACGGGATTCAGCACCCAGACGTACAGTTTGTCGTTGAAGACATAGACCCCGCGGTTCCACGGCTCGAGAGGGTCAAATATCTCCTCTTCGGCCACCGCTTCGCCTTCCTCGTCATACTCCTCTTCAGCCAGCAGGTCCGGTATCCTGGGCGAGACAGCGGCAGTCTCCGTTGCAGCCGGCAACAGTGACGGAGTTGCGAGGGCGAGCAGGCTGGCCGATATCATACAGGCAAACACACACAATTTTTTCATTTTATCCTCTACTTGGCACTGCCGAAGGCGAATTTGCTGATCAACGATTCGATATCGATGGCAGATTCGGTCTCGGTCACCAAACCGCCTTCGGCGAGAATTTCCTCATCGCCTCCCAGCGACAGCTGGATATATTTGTCGCCGATGATCCCCTGGGACTTGACCGAGGCGATCGAGTCCGCCGGGACCTTCACCCGCTTGTCGATCCTCAGGGTCAGGACGGCGAGGTTGTCTTCGGACAGGTCGATCGCGCTGACATCCCCCATCACCACCCCTGATA
>WBUQ01000078.1 GCA_008933635.1 Desulfobulbaceae bacterium
TCTATTACCTGTGGGGTTGATTTTCCCGACCTGTTGCTTGATTACCTGCAAGGCAAGGAACTGACCCATCAGATTGGCGAGTATCGTCTCGGGCATACAATGAAATGGTTCTTTGGTACGCTGATCACCTGCTTATTCGTCTGAAGAATAGTGATGCGACCTTATATCTCCCACCGGGATCGCCATCCAAATGGGGGGCTGTCAAGGACTTTGCAAAGATCTGGTCAAATAATACCTCCTTTGATGTCTTCGACAGGAAAGATATCAGACCGTTCGTACATGAAGCCAGATCCTATCTTTCTCAAATTGTGCGGGGTAAAATGTGATCCGGGTACTCCATTCCATAGACACCACTGGGCCGGGTGGTGCGGAGACCGTCTTTGTCAATCTTGTCAAAGGACTTGATCCCGAGACGTTCGAATCGTTTGCCGTAATCCGGGGGGAGGGTTGGGTATGTGAGACCCTGCGTTCTCACGAGATTGAGCCGATTTTTGTTCAATCAAGGGGGAGTTTTAATATCAAATACCTGCTGGAGTTGATGAGAATTATCCGTAAATACAGAATCGATATAGTCCAGTCTCATCTGCTCGGTTCAAACCTGTATTGCTGCCTTGCCGGAGTGCTTTGCCGGGTGCCGGTAATTACCACCTTCCATGGTTTTGTCGACACCAGTGCCCAGGAACGATTGATGGGCTTGAAGACGCGAATGATCAACCTGGGATCAAGTGGAATTGTTTTTGTCTCCGATGGCTTGCGAAAGAAATTTGTACAAACATTTGGCTTTTCGAACACAAAGTCTGTGACCATTTACAACGGTGTGGATACAGAGATCTTTCATCCTCAAAGAGATACCAGCATTAGAGAACAATTGGGACTCAAGAAAGATGACATCCTTATTGGTGCGGTCGGCAACATACGGCCTGCCAAAGGATACGATCTTTTCCTGCAGGCTGCCCGCATTATTCACGAACAATACCCTGGGACTCGTTTCGTTGTGGCCGGTCAGGGAGCGGGGGAGTTGTATGATTCCTTATTGCGGTTGCGGCAGGAATTGAAACTTGAGGATGTTTTCTTCTTTTTAGGCTTCCAAAATGATGCACCGAAGTTCCTGAATAATCTTGATATCTTTTGTTTGCCATCTACTTCAGAAGGTTTTTCTATATCAACTATTGAGGCCATGGCCTGTGGTGTTCCGGTTGTTGCCACTCGCAGCGGAGGACCGGAAGAGATAATCAGTGATGGCGAGGATGGCAGGTTGGTGAAAGCAGCTGTCGATGAAATAGCCCAAAGCATTATATCTCTGATTGAAGACTTGCCTTGCCGCCAGCGTTTCAGCGTCCATTCTATTGAAAAGATCGATCGATGTTATAGCATTGCCAGTATGATCAGGAGTTATGAGAGTCTTCTTGTCTCTAATTGTTTATAGAGATTTGTTACATCCTGTAATAGGTGTGTGAAATAGGTGTGTGAAGTGAACGGAATTGATGTTTCAGTTATTATGCCATGTTATAACGAAGAAGGCGTCATTTATGATGTTCTTTCGTGTTTGACTGACGAGTTAGCCAAAACAAAACATAGTTTTGAGATAATTTTTTGTGACAATGGATCAACAGACAACAGCCGCATTATTGCTAGCCAATTCCCAGTGCATACAATCAATAGCGTGTCAAGGACGGTTGCAGGGGTTAGGAACGATGGTGTTGCGGTTGCAAAGGGTAAAATGTTCATTTTCCTGGACTCAGATATCGTTGTCGGCCGCGATTGGGGAGAAGTGGTTGCTGAGGTATTTGAGATGGTAGTTGGATCTGGGGTAATAGTAGGTTCGCACCCAACTTTCCCAGATACCGTGAGCCCGATTTTGCGATCTTGGTATGAAGCTATTTCAAATGATATGCGGAGTACGCATATGGGAACCGGACATATGATAATATCAACTGAAAATTTTCATAGGATCGGCAGATTTGATGATTCGCTGGTATCAGGTGAGGATTATGATTTTTGTGCTAAAGCCAAGCAGTTGGGGATGTCTATTGTGACTGAACCACGACTGCTCGTATGCCATGTTGGATACCCTGCCAATTTGCTTGATTTTGCCAAAAGAGAAATGTGGCATGGGGAAGGTGATTTTCGCCATTTGAAAAGTATGCTGAAGTCAAAAGTGGCGTTAACTGCTTTGCTCTTTAGTTTGTCGTTAATAGTTTCATTTTTCATGTTGTTTGTAAATATAACCACAGCACAAGTTTTTTTTATAGTGGCATTAGGCGTGGCAATAGCAACACAGTATTATAAATTTGGATCTGCATCTCTTTGGATTACAATTTGCCGGAGTTTCATTTCCTGTATCTATCTCTTTAGCCGTAGTGCCTCTTTACCAATGATAATGTCAAAGAAACTAAAATTCTTATTTAGTTGATCCTAACACTGGTTCATGCTGGCAGTCAGCAATTTTGCTGTGTGTTTTCTACTGAAACCGAATTGATTATGTGCGGTATAGCCGGAATTGCTAGCTGTCATGGTTGGTCGAGCGAGGCATTGCACGAGGCTGCTGTTTCCATGGCCGAATCCCTAGTCCACCGAGGCCCTGATGATCAGGGAGTCTGGGTGGATCCAGAGCATCCCATTGCCCTGTCCCACCGCCGTTTGTCTATTCAAGACTTGTCCGCGGCGGGGCATCAGCCAATGGCCTCGCCCAGTGGCAGGTATCAGATTGTTTTTAATGGGGAGATTTATAATTTTAAGGAGATCGCAGTCAAGCTTGGACATTTGGGATATTGTTTTCGAGGGCATTCGGATACCGAGGTTCTGCTGGCAGCATTCGAAGAATGGGGGGTTGAGGCGACACTTCGCTTAAGCCATGGCATGTTTGCCATGGCTATCTGGGATAGAACTGTAAAGGAGTTGCTACTCTGCCGCGACCGCATGGGAGAAAAGCCGCTGTTTTTCGGTTGGGCAAGGAAAACCTTTGTTTTTGCTTCGGAACTGAAAGCTCTACATAAAATATTCCCGGATGCCCTGCAGGTTGATTATAGTGCCCTGGCGGCCTATTTCCGATTTGGTTATGTGCCAACCCCCTACTCCATTTTTTCAGATATCTTTAAATTACAGCCAGGGACTTTTTTACGGGTGCCGATAGCGGCATTTTCCGTCAGTGGGCAGTTCAATCCTCTGCCGGGACAGGCTGATTTTTCTCCGCAGCCTTACTGGGACGTTGAAACAATCGCTCGCAACGGACTCGCTTCTCCAATTGTCGATGAATCAGAGGCGATCGAACGGTTTGATCTTCTGCTTCGTGAAGTGGTGGCGCAACAGAAGGTTGCCGATGTTCCCCTCGGGGCCTTTTTGTCCGGCGGTGTTGATTCTTCCTTGGTTTCAGCAGTGATGCAGGCTGTTTCCACTCGCCCGGTCAAAACCTTTACTATTGGCTTCAGGGAAAAGGAATTCGACGAAGCACCATATGCCCGTGCCATTGCCCGTCAAATCGGTAGTGAGCATCATGAGCAGTATGTTTCCGCAGAGGACGGTTTGTCGCTGATTGATGATCTTCCCAGGTATTGGGACGAGCCATTTGCCGATTCGTCCCAGATACCATCCCTCATTGTGGCTCGCAAAGCGCGGGAACGCATCACCGTCTGTCTGACCGGCGATGGTGGGGACGAGTTGTTTTGTGGTTACAACCGCTACTTCGCCACCGCCAATCTTTGGCACATGCGGCAAAAAGTTCCGTCCTGGTTGAGGAAGAGTGCGGTAGAATTGCTTGGCCTCTTCCCTCCGCAGGTGTGGCAGGGCGGCTATTCGTTGTTCAAGCGGTTTATCGGCGACAGGCGGACACAGGCGAATGTTGGCCTGAAGGTACATAAATTTGCCGGGCTGCTGGGCTCAGATTCCCTGATAGATGCCTATTGGTTCTTAATGTCCTGTTGGCAAAAACCTGAGGATGTTTTGCAGCATGCGCAGGAATTGCCTTCAATCCTTGATCGTTCACCGCATCCGGGGATGGGGTGTTTTATTCATGATGCCATGTACTGGGATCAACTCGGTTATCTTGCCGATGATAATCTGGTGAAGGGTGATCGTGCCAGCATGGCATGCAGTCTCGAAACGCGTTTGCCGCTTCTCGATCACCGTATTGTTGAATTTTCCTGGCGCTTGCCGCTAGCCATGAAGTATCGGGACGGAGCAAGCAAATGGCTATTGCGCCAGGTATTGTATCGATATGTACCGAAAGATTTGATTGAAAGGCCCAAGATGGGGTTTTCTGTTCCTGTTGGCGAATGGTTGCGGGGGCCATTGAAAGAATGGGGGGCTGATCTGCTGCACGCCGGCAATGTTCAGAGTAGTGGCCTGCTAGATAAAAAAATCATTCTGCCGATCTGGCGAGAACACCAGATCGGCAGATATGACCATTCGCAAAAGCTCTGGACCTTGCTCATGTGGTTGGCTTGGCTCAGACATTGGGGGTGATCATATGATCGTTTGCAAAAGCTCTGGACCTTGTTCATTTAGTTGACTTGGCCAAGACAGTGAGTCCAACAAAATATCTTGGGTTAGACTGTTAGATAGTTTTAAAGCCAATCGGTGGAGTAGGAGCAGTTACAGGCGGCGGTGTGGACACTGGTGGTGACGACGCTCTTAACTCCATCGGGGTCAAGCCATCGGTGAGTTGCCAACCGCGGGAACCAACGTACGTTGCTTGCGCTGACACTAGTTTGTATTCATTACTGGTGTTAACTAAGTTGCTTGCTGTAGTGTTAGTAAGGTTGTTTGCAACAGTTGCATAACCTGAGAGGGTGGGGGCGGATGGAGGATGGCTGATAAAATTTGTTATCAAAAACCCCTCAAATGTGGTGTTTGGGTTCGATATCACATTGTTATTAATGTAATATGGGCCACCTGTTCCTGCTCTGATTGCTAAGTCTCCGATGAGAGTATTTCTCCAATAATATGTGCTACGTTGTCGTCCTATCTCCCAATCAAAAATGTGTCCGCCCCGTCCACCAGTCCGTACGAACAGATTGAAGCATATCTCTATGTTAGGAGCGTCAATAAAGGCTGCGTTATTCCCTCCCATAAGATCGCCTTTATTCATGATAACTTTGTTCCCTCGCACTGTAAGGTAGTCGGTATAATATTTGGGGGATATTCCATTAGTGCCGCCGATCCCTGAATACGTCGAACTTGCTCTCGGGTCATGGATATAGTTGTTTTCAATTAAGGCTTTGACATCTGAGTACATACTGCCTATGGCGGATGATCCGGTCCAGTCGGTAAACTCATTGTCTTGGATTACCAGATAATACCCATCACCATCATTGCCCGTATGGAGGAATCCATAGTTATTGTTCACGTTATCGGTAGGTTCCAATCCATCAAAGACGCAGTTTCTTAAGGTCTTATAGTTTGCTGAACTTTGAGTCAAAATTCCGTAGTTTTTCATCTCCAGGAACGTCAAACCATCAAAGTAAAATGAACTAAAAGAAACAATTCTGTGAGCTTTCGCTGCACTATCGCTCCCTCCTTGAAGAACTGCAGTTTCTCCAGGATACTCTATCCATGTCCTTGGACTTGATTCAAGATTCATAACATTGTCAGCTGTTGAGTTGTAATCGACCATCTGATATGTGCCTGACCTGAAATATACGATCTTGTAATTATTCGTTTGGGAAGCCAGCATATTGGCAAGAGAGCTATACGGTTGGCTGATACTCCCTGTCTGGGTACCTGAGTACGCAGAGTTCACGAAAATAAAATCGTTTGTGGAAGAAGAAACGGTGATCGACCAGGATGTGGATACGGTGGTGTTTTCCGAATCCCTGACGGTAAGTGTAATTGCTCCGGAGTTTGCCTGCGGGCTGGGCCAGGTTATTTCACCGGTTGCACTGTTTATGGTCATCCCTGAAGGCGCATTGCTCAAACTGTAGGTATAGGGGTAGAGCCCACCGATGACAGCCGCGCGGATATTATATTTGATGCCTGGATAGGCCCGAAAGATGCGGTTGGTGGAAGGAATGGCCGGATTGCCGGTGCCGGCCGGCTTGATATTGGTGATCTCCAGAGGAAAAATGGCGGCAAAGGTGGGGGACGCCAGGGTAAAACAGGACAGGAAGAGAGTGAGAACAACAAGTTGCCAAAGGTGATAGTTGGATTTGGTTGGGAACATGTCAATTTTCTCGTATTTTTTAATTTAAATAAAGATGTGATTCATCTCTTTAGATCATTGTTAGTATATCACAAATACTTCTCGACCGTGTATCCAGAATGGCCTTTTTTCTTTGGCTCCTCCTCTGGAACAGCCTTCAGCTGTTTGGTTTCTCCAAATAAATATGAAAATTCTTGGAGTGCTTGCCTGCCATGAGATGGTGAAAAGGCATCTGTGGTCAACATCAAGAATGTCAATTTGAATCTTGGGTCCATTTCGGTATAGTATATTGTTATTTTGCATGAATCATGCCAATGTCAAGATTTATGGATGTGGACTTGGCAACAAATTTACGTCTGGCTTTTTCTTATGTGTTTCCATCATTATACGAGGAAATAGTGCACGGAGGAGGAATGGGGTTGGCGTGTTGATTGTTGCCGTCTGGTTGGCCAGTATGCCCGTTGGCAGTGTATCGTTACTTGAATCATATCTGTCAATTTCAATTTTGAAATGAATATATTGAGGGTTGCGTAATGCGAACCATGTTGATTGCCTCCGGTGATCTCTGGGCTGGAGCTGAGGTTATGGTCTCCCATCTCTGTTGCTGCCTGGCAAGGATGCCAGAGGTGAAGCTTCTTGTTGTGCTCTTGAACAGAGGACGGCTGGCAAATGAACTGGAATCGCTCGGAGTTGAAGTTCGGGTTATTGACGAACAAATGCTCTCATTTTCAGCCCTTATCCTAAATGTCAGAAGCATAATCAACGTGTTTTTGCCGGACATCATTCACTCCCATCGTTACAAAGAGAATTTTCTGGCTTGGTCAGCATCTTTGGGAAAGGGTACTATAAAATTGGTAGCCACCCAGCACGGTATGCCTGAGCAAGCTGGAAGGGGCGAGACCATACTCAACAGATTGCGCAATGTGGTTTTTTTCAGGCTGCTTTCGTGTTGCTTTGATCGGACTGTTCTGGTCTCTGGGGAGATGCGCCGGAACATGGTGCATTCCTATGGATTCACTGAAGATAATGTCACGGTAATTCATAATGGTATCTCGATTCCAGAACGTGTGGGCTCGCGTAATGGAGAACGGTTGATTGTTGGATCGGCCGGCCGGTTCTTCCCGGTAAAGGATTTTTCCTTGCTGGTCGATATTGCCCGCCTGGTAATTACTTGCAATGATTCGGTTGACTTTGTTATTGCTGGAGACGGGCCGCTGTTTAACGAGTTAAAAGAAAAAATTACCAGGTTTGAACTGCAGGATCGTTTTCACCTTAGAGGGCATCAGGAGGATATGGCAGCTTTCTACCAAGGCCTTGACGTGTACATCAACACCTCAGTCCATGAGGGGCTGCCGATGAGTGTCTTGGAGGCCCTGGCATACAGGCTCCCGGTGATCGCCCCGAAGGTCGGAGGCTTCCCCGAAGTTATAGAAGAGGGCAAAAATGGTTTTCTTGTTCATGGGCGAGACCCACAAATGTTTGCTGATCGAATTTTCGAATTGTTGAATCCAGATGTGAGGGAATCTATGTCTGTCGCGGCAAGAGAGCGAGCACTCCAGTGTTTTTCACGGGAAGCTATGGCGCGGCAATATCATCTTCTTTATGAGGAGTTGTGTGGTGACTGACCCGTTTTTTTTATTGTTTTTTTTATGTCTTTTCGGTGTCTTTTATGCATATTTTGGCTACCCTGTTTCCTTGATGTTATTCAAGCTGATACGGAGAAAAGAGGTCAGGCGGGACTATGTGGATATTGCCATTACTTTCATCATAACAGTCTATAATGAGGAAAAAAGGATCCGGCAAAAGCTGGATAACTCGTTAGCGCTGATTTACCCGAAAGGATCTCTGCAGATTCTCGTTGCCTCGGATGGTTCGACTGATGCGACTAATGAAATAGTCCGATCGTATCGGGATACAGGGGTTGAATTGCTTGAGGTTGCTGCACGTGGAGGCAAGGAGCATGCCCAGAAAGCGGCTGTCCGGCATGCGCGAGGTGAAGTGATTATTTTTTCCGATGCGGCTACATTCCTTGAGCCGCAGGGATTGAGGGAGATTGTCGCCAATTTTGCCGATCCCTCTGTCGGCTGTGTGAGCAGCGAGGACAGGTTGCTTGGCCAGGATGGTAAACCCTGTGGTGAGGGGTTTTATGTTCGCTACGAGATGTGGCTCAGGCGATTGGAGTCGGAAGTGAATTCCTTGGTCGGCTTGAGTGGTTCTTTTTTTGCTGCCCGCAAGGAAGTGTGTCAGGATTTTTCCGGTGACGTCCAGAGCGATTTTCGTACCTTGCTCAGCAGTATAAAATTGGGTTTGCGAGGTGTTTGTGATCCCAGGGCGAGTGGCAGCTATCTGAATATTAGCGATGAAGGACAAGAGTTTTCCCGGAAGGTTCGGACGGTGGTTCGTGGCTTAACGGTTTTTTTTAAGCATATTGAGTTCTTAAATATTTTTCGTTATGGCATGTTCTCCTACCAGTATTTCTGCCATAAACTGCTGCGCTGGCTTGTGCCCTTGTTTCTGGTTGGTGCCTTGGTGAGTAATGTGGTTCTGGCCGGGTCATCGATGCTATTTACTCTGTGCCTTCTAGGTCAGTTGCTTTTTTATGGAATTGGCATGTACGATTACCTAACGCATTCTCTGCGGGGAGTGTTGAAAATCCCCATGTACTTCCTTACAGTGAATATAGCCATCGTCGTCGCCTGGTGGCAGTACCTAACCGGCAGACGGGTGGTGCTGTGGACGCCTTCACGGCGGTGAGGTGGGCGAGATCCGTCCAAGGTGTTTGTGGAGATGATCATCATGACAATGCGCCTGCCCCTGGCAATTTTTAGACTTAAAAGAGTTATCTATGCCTGATTTGCGCACTGCCATTGAAAAAGAGATCCCCTTCGTCGGATTCGGCTGGTCACCTGGCCAGGCTCCGGTCAACTCCTCAGTAATAAAAACAAATGCCCAGTTGATGCAACTTACCCAGAAGGGTATTTACAATCCGCTGCACGAGATCGCCGGAGACGCAATCAATCCGTATTTCGTTGCCAAAGAACAGTTTGACCATCCTGAAAAGTTCCCCTGGAATGTCCATCCACTGGCGTTCCTCGTTTACGATGAAGAAAAGATTATAGAGAGGATAAAAACCTACGGCTGGATCAAACCGGATGACACGGAGCCCAACTCATCAAACTGCCTCCTCAATGCCTATGCCAACTCAATTCATCGTGAGCGCTACCATTTCCATCCCTATGTCTGGGAAATCGCCAATATGGTCAGAGAGGGTGTTATGAGTCGAGAGGAGGGATTGGATAAGATTGAGCCGCCAGAGGTTGAACGGATGGTGGCCTATTCCAGGAATATCTTGCATCAATAGCTTGGATGAAAAGTTATTCGAGTAATGCTTCTATCCATTTCACAATTAGCGTAATCCTCTACAAATCTGAAACAGATATAGCGTGGCAGCTGCACAGCTGTTTGTAGTGATGTTCCCGGTGGCTAAACTGGCAGCATAATAACACGCAGATAATCCACTTTTTAAAAACCTTGATTATTATTCGAACAAAGGGAGCCAATTGTCAGCATCACAAACAACGCCAGCGCAAATCAGGGAAAAACACAAGAAACCCCAACCCCCAAATCTAAGTTCACCGAGATCCCTTTTGAAAAAGGACGGTTTTTGCAGTTTTGAGAATGATGAATAAATCAAGAGCAAGAGAGCTGTTCTTCAGATAGTAAAGATCATATTCCAGTTTACACAATGCGTCTTCAGTTGATGCCCCGTAAGGGTAACAGACTTGAGCCCAGCCAGTGACCCCTGGTTTTGCAGCATGGCGTATATTATAATATGGTAAAATCTTAACTAGCTGCTCAACAAAAACAGGTCTCTCCGGTCTTGGACCTACAATGCTCATTTCGCCCTTCAATACATTCCAGAGTTGAGGCAATTCATCAATTCTCATTTTTCGCATGAATGAACCAAAACGCGTCACTCTGTCATCATTGACAGCGGCCCATACTGCACCATTTTTCTCAGCATCCTGGCGCATAGACCTAAGCTTGATTATCTGAAAGACCCTGCTATTTTCACCGACACGGTCTTGACGGTATAAAACCGGTCCGGCTGATTCAATTTTAATGACAGTTGCAGCAAGGGCCAATAAAGGCAAGGATAGAATTAACATTGGCAATGAAACAGCTATATCCAGCGTTCGTTTCATCCAACGTTTCCACCTAGAAAAGCTGAATCCATCGGAAAAGAAAATCCAGCTGGGATCAAGCTTTTCGACCAATAATTTGCCGGAAATCCTTTCAAAAAAATCCACGCCCTGATCTATCATTATCCCTTGCATCTTGCATTGTATGAGTTTCTGTATAGGCACTGTTCCACGCCTATCGTCCGCCGCTACAATTATCCGATCAATCATTGTTGCGTACATGGAGTTACAATATTCTTCAATCCTATGATGAACCGGGGCATGGTTGGGATTATACGCCGGTTCATTACTCCCTACAAATCCAAGAATCCTATATCCTGAATCTCGCCTTCCTTCAATTTCACGGGAAATATCAGCAGCAAGCCTGCCTGTTCCTAGTACGACAATACTCTGGGCAAACATCCTTTTCCGTAGAATCCGAAAGTAGCTTGCCCTCAAGGAAAAAACGCTCAAACAGATCACCAGGAATCCTACCCAGAAAATTAATGTTGGGATCATTAAGTCTTTAACAAAATAGTAAATAATCGCCAAGGAAATGCACCCCACACCAAAAGCCTGAATGATACGGGTGAACGTATCAAAAAGGGAGATGTCATTCCCAAGATCATACAAATCAAAAAAATATAGACATAATTGAAAAACGATTGTGACAGTCAAAGCCTGCCTGGCGCAGTCAAAAAAATCGATTAAAAATATGTTAAACCCTATGAACATAAGGTTCACAAGCATGACAGACAAAAATATGAGAAAGCCTTCTATAAAGAAGAAACAGAGATTTCTTGGAGGATAGTATCTGTTAAAAAGAATAGGCATTGGATCTTGAAAGGCCTTCTTGATTATTTGAAATCAGAATAACAGCTTTCTCTAATTATAATGAATATCTTGGAAAGTCAATGAGCTGGAAAAATATTTCCCTCCAATATCCTCTCTTCAGGGAAAAAATCTAATATTTTCTTCTTAGAGAAAGAAGAAGCGAAAACAAGTTCAATTTGCAAAGAAACTTAATGAATAACCGGGATCAGGTCCAACAATCCATACCTGATCTGATAATAACAGAGTTTCAGGAATTCAATTGCAATGCCTTTAGAGTCAACAGTATAGGATTTTGCGGGGAATACAGAGAAATGAATCGAGGTGTTTTTCAAAATATGCCTGAAGGTCCAGGCCGTGCGTCGAGTGTGGTAATCAGAAGTCACAACTATTATTGTCTGTAAACCACTCTGAAGTAAATATTTTTTAACCGCTATCGCATCGAACATTGTGGCACTCCCATAAAATGGGAGTTTAACAATCTTATTAAGCGGCACACCCTGCTTGACCAATTCCTCTTCTGCCCATTCAACCTGGTAGAGGTTTCTCTGTTTATCCTGCGAAAAGGCAGCTGATACACCATCGTTGGCCAGCAGAATTTCATAAGCCATTCCCTCTTTATATAAATCTGCTGCGGCAGGTAATCGCTCTTCTCTGCTCCCAGCCATCACCACCAGAGCATCTGCTCTCGTCAAACAACTTTCAACCACCAGAAAATTTTTACAAATTTCTGAAGACACCAAGACGGAAGTCAAAGCGAGTATTACAATCACCCCCATCAAGATGAATATCTTTAAAGAGGCTGCAAAGTTTGTTGTTTCCATTAGAATTCGCAGTTGCAATCTCATTGTATTTGCTGCTGCCAGTTTGGAATTGTTGAATGTTCATTCAAAGCAAAATCTCTCGTAGGGGGAGAGTTGCTGCGTCTCTGCATCAGCAGCAACGATTGCTCTCTCCAATCATGATTTAAATTCAAATTTGATAAAAAAAATGACATACAAAGAGCAAATATATTTTTGCCATGTTTTCATAAATCCTGTCTTGCTAACATGAGATCAATGGCCTTCTGAATCTGCCTGAAACAATCCTTATATACAGACTTCCCACGACCGTATGGGTCATAGATATTACAAGAAAACCGATGCGGCCAAGCAGAAAAATCTTTCAGCAAGTAGATTTTTTCACGGTAGTTCGGAAATATTGAGAGAAGGTGGAGATATTGAGAATACTCCATCGGGATAATCAAATCTGCATGTGCTAAATCACATGCAGTATAGCTTTTTGACAGGTGGGGATTAAGATCAACTCCTAACTCTTCGCTCACGTTAATCGCCATTTCAGGCGACGGTCCACAATGATGGACGTTGAGTCCACATGACTCAACCAAGATGGCTGATTTTGGGATACGTGAGCGGAGATAATATTCAGCAAAGGGACTTCTACACACATTACCATGGCATACAAAGACCGTATGCCCCAATTTCACATCGGCAATTTTATTCTTATTCAGAAAATACAAAAAGCAATCTGACAACGCGGGAATCAGAACCTTTGTCCGATGTTTAATGTCATTAGAAATATATTTCTTCCAAAACTCCATAATACGCCTTTAATAATAAATCGGTTCCCAAAACAAAATCATGCATCACGATCCGCGACAGTTGCAAATAATACTTCACTCTTTGTGTTGTTGTTCATTCTTAAAAATCTATCACCAAAAACAACGATGCAATCATCAGAAGGTCTCTTTACAAACCCGATTGAAGCGAACAATGCACTATCGAATGGGAAATTAATTAGATCAACGCTAATAGACTTACATCCTTCTCGTAGCGCGTATCGAATAAATGAGAGAAACAGAGGCCGAATCCAATCTGGGCTGTCGACCATGAAATCCGCAATGGAAATGTGATTTTCATTTACATAATATGCAATGTATCCGTGGGGAGTATTGTTCTTTAATGACAGGAAGCATTTAGCAGGCAATGGCGACATATCACCAAACCGCCAACGTAGAAATTGGCCACTCCGCTCCCCTGTAATGCTCGAAATTCCGACGCGATTTCTCCAAATTTTATCTATTTCCAGATGAATTTCAGGTAGCTCTGCAACATATGATTCTGTTGAAAATGTTGTCCTCGCGAATAATTTCAGTTTCGCACCGTACAAGACATCACATGGCCAGCCTGTAAAATTAGCAAGTTTTCTATTGGAAATATACTTTTGAAGAATATAACTTGGCCGCAAGACTAATGTTCTTCGTTCAAAAAGGCCATATTCAGCATATCCCGCCCGCTTCATAACATTTTTGGATCTTTTATTTGGAAAGCTATAGAGAAAATCCACATCATTTCCCTCAAACTCTCTCAAGATGTGACGTTGCAATTGCAGAGCTGGACCAAGAGCCCGATGCGATTGATTAACTGCAAAATCAATCACTTGCCAGGCAACAATCACTTTTCCTGCCAAAAAGAATTGCCGCTTGCAAAGAGCCAGCATTCCTATAAAGGCATCATCAGTAGCCGATAATAGCCAGACTTCAGGTACGCCAGCAGGATTTTGTTCATACATCCAAACAAAACGCTTTTCTCCGTCTAACAGAGGAAAATTATTCTGCCAGAGTGCAATGATTGTCTTTCGATTTTCCAGTGCATCGACTTTTTCTACACGATATTTCATTGCAGCAACTCAAATTGATACCAACACGACCAGATACATCATTTTACCGCCACTGCTTTACATTTCCATTGAGTCTTTTTCAAATTTTCAATAGTGATCGAATCGATTACTGAATATTCTTCATCGATTTCTCGCCAATGTGCGTTACTTACACTCTGAACATGCATTGATATGATGAACAGCCCATTTTTGGCCAGCATTTTTGAAAAATGTTTCAGAACTGCAAGACAATCATTAAAGCAATATAAGCTTTCATTAAAAATGATAACATCATAAAAATTACTGTCATTGAATCTCAAAGCATCACATGATGTAAATTTCGTTCTCTCATCTGAAAATTTAGTGGCAATATTTATAGCGATTTGAGACACATCAACACCAGTGTAAGAATTGTAATTTAACACTTTCAGTCGTTGCTGTAATATTCCTTCACCACACCCAATTTCAAGATAGGAACCGTTTGGGGAAAAAAAATGACAATATCCCACCAAAACTGAATAATGAGCGAGTTCAGAAACGTCGTGCAGAAAATTCCACCTACCCGCCTCATAAAGGGTATCCCAATATTTCTGATCAAATTCAACATTTTCCAAAGTTTTATTGGGTACCGTGGGTAAAAATCTCTTCAATTTTTTCGATAGAAATTTGTACATGCTTTTTTCAACACCCTTCAAGGAGTTTGCACACCCTCAACTCATCGCTTTCAACGCCCTCACCTTCACAGGTTGTATTCTCACCGGACAGCTCGAACCGCACACCCTAATTTATCATCACCCCCATTCCAACTCCAGCCAACAAAACCATTATAAGAAAAGGTTTAAAGTAGATAATTTTATCGCGCACCCCTCTCCCTAGCAAGAGGATTATTGCTGCGCATACACCAATCAAAAATACAGGTAGCGGCACTCCCATATACCCCAAGGCAAAAGACGTTCCACCTGCCGCAGCAACCCCCACTTGAAAGACCAAGAGGTTCCAGCACATCGCTAATATAAGACGAATTGCCTTATGCCGAAGTGCAAATTTTTTCGGCCAATACACCTGGCCTTTACGCAGCATATTCAGAAAAGGCGGATTGACACTTTCCCAAAAGCCGACCTTATTCGCCTTGAAACGCTCAGCTCCGACATCAATAACACTATCCGTAACTAACTGAGATATAGACACAACTGAAATATCAGGCTGTTCAGCAATCCATGCAAGGACAGCTGCCATCTCCTTAAAAGAAATCACTGCATGATCATAACCGGACTCTTTGAAATCATACGGATGTAAGAGGACACCGATAATTGAAGAACCGACTTTGCTAGCTCTTGAAAGCTGAACAGCCTCCCTTATCCCCTTAATTCCTGTGGTGTACTGCACATAACTCAGCCCAGGCTTGACTGGCCCATCCGAATTCGTGGATATCCCTATAAATCCATTTTTAATTAATATATTTAAAGTGTTATCATCATACGTGTTCCATGGCGGAATAAAGCAGGACACTTTAATATTGATTGCTTTCTGTAAAAGAGCCCTGCCTTCCAGCAATAGGTCTTCCTGCTCATCAGCAGGGCGACCTGAGAATTCCGATGGCTGAGAGCATCTTTTAAGAGCCCGGTGACTAAACCCGTGCAGTAACACATCAAAAACAGCCTGTTCTACAGCCGATTGCAAAAAAACAATCTTCTCTTGGCCCAAAGGTACATTTTCTGTCGCGTCCGGATCTTCAAAATCCCGAGCAGTCACCATTGGCACCACACCGACACTGCAGACCATTCCGAAATTTTTAAAAGTTTCAAAGAGTTGTTTTTCCAGGTCCAAAGAGGACAAGCCTGTTATGTCATCAAAGCGAAAAAACACCTGCATAGTCGGGCCATCCATATCAAAGACCTTTTCTCACCGATCCCATGAAATTTACAATTAAAGATTTAGCCAGCAGATAGAGAGATTCCGCTGTGATCTCATACTTGTGAGCCGTTCCAATCTTTTCCGATGCCACCTTGGGGTTCCCATTTGCCAGCAAAGCACGGGAATAACTCATGTACAAGTTGAACACTAGACGGTTCACATCACATTTACATTTTTCAATGTCCTTCCGGTATCTTTCAACGAACCTCTGGAGAACAAATATATTATCCTCGAAAGAAGCAATTTTATTTCCATTATCTAGAGCAAAGGAACTGAGACTATGCGTTGTTTTGTATACAAAAACCAACTTTTCATGAAGATAGCCAATCCTGCTCTTAAGTGCCACCCTGAGAAAAAAATCAACATCCTCGGCGGTAGAAAGCCTTTCATCAAACCCCCCAACCTCTGCAAACAAATCATTGGTCATAATCACCGTGGGGATTCCTAGGTAGGGGTCAGCAAGAACTTCCTTTAGCCCGTATACCATGTCTTTGCGATGAGGAATAAGCTCCGGTTTGTCCGAGGCTTCCCCTGCAGGACCTATAATTGTAGCATTAGAAAAGATCAATCCTGCATCAGGGTGCACATCCATAAATTCGAGTTGCCTGGCAAGCTTCGTGACGCACCATTCGTCATCAGAATCGATAAAGGCAATTACTTTGCCTGTTGCTAAAGCCCCTCCTGTGTTTCGTGCCGAGGATACTCCCTTGTTTGCCTGCCGGAAATATTTTATGCGATTATCGACAAAGGTAGATTTGATATATTCCTCTGTTCCATCCGTTGAGCCATCATCAATTATTATCAGTTCCCAATTATCATAAGTTTGAGCAAGAACAGACGATATTGACCGTTTGAGTAACGATTTCCTGTTATAGGTAGGAAGAAGAATACTCACAAGCGAATGGCTCAACATAATAGACCAGCTTTCGACAGAGGCAGTGATTGAATCTTATTCGTAACAACATATTGAAAGAAAGTATCCAGCCTAGTATTAAAAACGTCCAAATCATGTTGATTTCGCACAAAGGGCGTCAGGCCAGGCTGCAGTGTACTTGAATGAAAGAACATGTTGACAAACTTTCCG
Organism: Desulfobulbaceae bacterium; assembly: GCA_008933635.1. Classification (GTDB taxonomy): domain Bacteria; phylum Desulfobacterota; class Desulfobulbia; order Desulfobulbales; family Desulfocapsaceae; genus Desulfoprunum. The sequence continues at coordinate 16,805 of WBUQ01000078.1, forward strand.
TTATTACCAAACTGTTTTTCAGTGAGCTTTATCATTTCATTCTCGTCCGAGAATTCTGGAGAAAGCCACCTGAAGTTCACCAAGCCAAGCTTATCCAACAAACCATTCAACTTGAGGCGCTTAAAGAATGCATTGGTAGCAACATTATATATTTTGTGGCACAAAAGATCATTCCTCTGTAAATAGCCCATGGTTGGAGGAACCTCCATTATTTTTCCATTATCTCTTATAACTGCGCCCACGGATTCAGTGGAGCTTAAGAAGAATGCTTGATTCGCTTTGCATTTATAATCGATCTTGATTGAGTCACTCCACGAATGAAATGGCGTTATTGATGTGTCAACCGTGTATCCCAAACGGGCAAGATTTGCCAGTACAAATTTGCCGAATCCCCATCTTCCAGCCCTGAACACTTTGGGAGATATGCCGAAATTCGCCTTGATGGTATCATGCATAACTGTCAGCTTCTGTTCTACCAACTCTTGAGGCAGATTACACAAGTATGAGTTTGCTTTAGTTTGTTCCTCCTTAAGAGGTGGCGTATTCCACGGGTGGCAATGTGTTCCAATTTCACAGTTCCCTTGAGATAATAAACGTTCAATTACTTTTCGGGAAGAGGCAGCCGTGGCTACAGGATAATTAATCAGATACGTAGGAATTACTCGGTAGGAATCGCATCTCTCCTGAAAATACAACAGCGCATGAATATTTTTTACAGATGGATTGAGGATGCCAACACTATTCCATTCATCTTCTTCAGTATCAATTGTTACAAAAAGATAATTTTCCATTTGAAGACCATTAACGTTTCAAAAGACCTAATTGCACGAGTGAAGTCTCAGAGAACTTGCCTCGACAGTACTCAAAGAGCGGTTAAAGAGGCACACTCAGGATTTCAAAAAATCATGCTCGTATACATTGATACTACTATCACCAATTGAACCTTGCCCCCAAGTCCTTTGCACAATCTGCAAAAACTTCGAGATGGCGCTGTTGGAGTTATCGGGATCGTGATGAGCACTGTTTTTGCTAAGAGGATATACCAAATGTTTAGCCCCATAATAATCCAGAGCAACAGGGTCGACACCGGCAAGGATTGTCTTCATACGAGTGGCTTTACTGACATCAGTTCTATCTCCCCAACCGACCCATTCAGCGGTGACAATATTGAGATCAGCCTTCCGTATGTGCTTTAAGAAATGTCCCAAAGGTCCACCTTTGGCATAGGGATAATAGCCCGATCCACACTCATGCACCATTACATACCCCTCAGGTTTTAATCCCCACCAACCACAGGAAAGGTCGGTGATCCCCATGTAATTTTTTACAGCGCCTGTGATTCCAGTATCATCACCATGGTCGTTCAACACTGAAAAATTGACAAATTTCAACTTTCGGTCTGGCAGATAGCGTCCAGCCCCTTTTCCATCCCTTTGGAAGGCTCCATGTTTAAAATCAATGGTAATTCCACTGTACGTCGAAGTAAAAATGGGGTATGTCATTTTTACCTTCCATTTCTTTAATCCCCATAATCCCTCGAATATATAATCATTATCTGTCCAGACATAGCCATCCCCTTCGGCAGGAGAACTCACTGTTCCACCATTTTCTGCGTTGCACCACACCGGAGCCTTGGGGCCACCATCGCGCCAGTGGCTTTTGGTGACATTTTTAATTCCTCTCTTTTGATACAGTTCGACCAAGGTATTGAGATTATGGTTCACTCCGTCGATATCTCCGTTGATATCCCCAAACTTCACCCAGCCACGCACATTATCTTTTTCATTTTCCGGCAATGAATTATCCATAAAATGCTGGTTTTCACCGACAATAATCTCCCCCTCGAAGCCTGGAATGCTGAGCACAGCATCTATAAAACCTTTCATCGCGGCCAAGTTGGTCCTCCCCTGATTCCACCATTGGGCATTTGGTTTGAGAAGAACGATGTCATTTATCCCGATAAATCTGGTAATACCTCCCATCATATCGACAACTTTAAGCACGTTTTCCTGGGGAGAACCATTCTTTGCAAGGAAAACATCTGAAACCTGTCTTGTTGGCAGATTTTTAGGTGGTTCAAGAAATCTCTCAACTTCAACAAGTGCCTTTTTTATATATTCCCGAGGCACAGCCAAAAGGGCCCCACAAAAAGAGACGAAGCCAAATGATCCAAATATGAACAATCTTCTTTTGGGATTCATAAATACTCCTTAGTAATTATACCCACATTGCAGGAATTAATTTTGTGGTTGACTCTCTCTTTTCCGTTTTCCATGTGATCGCAGGTAGCGGTTAAAAAGGCAAAAATAGAGGAGCTCAATATAATCTACACTGAAAATTCGCTATAATAAGCGAAGCCGCTCCTCATAAAACGCTCCCAATCATGCCAATCTTATCTTTTTGACCAAATAAGATATTGTTTTCTTAAAAAGAACCCCACCACATACCACGAACAACAGATACAGTAAAAAAGTCAATATCATTGGTTTACGAAATAATAG
>WBUQ01000079.1 GCA_008933635.1 Desulfobulbaceae bacterium
GCCCAGGCGCACGCTGCCTGATTGCGCGTATTTCATGATGCCCTTGCAGATGTTGTTGGCGGCGTACATCGCCATCATCTCGCCGGAACAGACGATATAGATCTCCTCGGCCTTGCCGTCGCGGATCGGCATCGCGAAGCCGCCGCAGACGACGTCGCCGAGGACGTCGTAGAAGGCGTAGTCGAGACCCTCCGATTCCTCGTAGGCGCCCAGCGATTCGAGCATGTTGATGGAGGTGATGATGCCGCGGCCGGCGCAGCCGACGCCGGGTTCGGGACCGCCGGATTCGACGCACCAGGTCTTGCCGTAACCGGGCTTCCTGATATCGTCGAGCTCGACGTCCTCGCCTTCCTCCCGCAGGGTGTCGAGGACCGACTTCTGGGCCAGGCCGCCCAGCAGCAGGCGGGTCGAGTCGGCCTTCGGGTCGCAGCCGACGACCATCACCTTGCGGCCCATTTCCGCAAGGCCTGCCACCGTGTTCTGGGTTGTCGTCGATTTGCCGATTCCGCCCTTGCCGTAGATTGCCACTTTTCTCATGGTCGTCTCCTTGTGCCGTTTGCGCTTCGTTGAGTGTGTAGTTGTCCTGTGCCGGCTGGCCGGTGCCGGGATTGTGCCGCCCTGCGCCATGCCGCCGCCCGGTTGTTGGCCGTCTGGTTGCAGACTGTATCGCAAGGGCTGTGCCAGTTCGCGTTTGAATGGAATATATCCATTGTAATCAATGAGATACGATCATGATCGAGGTGTATGGTCGCTGCCGGCACGATCGACCGGGTCTGTTGGCTGCAGGCGTCTGCCACCAAATTGTATCGTTCCTACATTTTGGTGGAATGGATACGGAGAGACGGGGAAGGGCGGCAAGAACCGGGAGGCGGTGCCGGGAATTTTCTTGACTGAAAGACAATAATGTAAAAATAATAGGCAATATAGAACAAAAATGTTATCTGTTGCCAGGTCGGCCTGGGGCAGAAAACACGGAGAACAGCTTGTTTACACTGCAAATAGTTGGCGAATTGCAGCTGTGGAGTGAAATTTGCAATTTCGTTGCTGCAGCTCCGGTGTTTTCATGCCGGAACCGGTCGAAGGGGAATGCTTCCGGAGTACCGTGCGGATGGCGGTTCCGGAGAGAGGGGAGGGAAAGCGATGGATGCGATGAGTATAGAGATAAAAAAAGAACGGCAGACGACGGAAGGGCTGGAACTGCTGGCCCTGCACCGGATTACCCAGTTGATCGGGTCGGCGGTCAATCTCGAGACGACCCTGGCCAGTATCCTGCAGGTCCTGCACGACACGATGAGGATGGAGCGGGCGACTCTGCTGCTGATGGATGAGGAGACCCAGCGCCTCACCATCCGGGCCTCCTGCGGCCTGTCGGTGGCCGAGGAGACGCGGGGGGTCTACAAGCCGGATGAGGGCGTCTGCGGCCAGATCTTCCAGAGCCGGTCTCCCTTTGTGGTCCCCGACATCCACAGCGAGCCGCTGTTTCTGAACCGGACCGGGGCGAGGCCGGCACTGAGCAAGACCAAGATCTCGTTCCTCGGGGTGCCGGTGCTGGTCGAAAGCCTGCCGGTGGGGGTGCTGTCGGTGGACCGGTTGTTCGGACCGGAGGTGTCGTTTGAGGAGGATATCCGTTTTCTGACCGTCCTGGCGACCCTGATCGGCCAATTCCTGCGCTTGCATGAGGAGATCCGGCGCAAGGAGGCCCGCCTGAAGGAAGAAAACCGTTCACTGAAGGCCAAGCTCCACAGCATGCATGACGGCCACTTCATCATCGGTCATTCCAAGCCGATGCAGGATGTCTACAGCATCATCGAAAAGATCTCGCAGAGCAGTGTCACCGCGCTGCTGCTGGGCGAGTCGGGGACCGGCAAGGAACTGGTGGCCCGCGCCATCCACGAGTCCGGCAACCGCAAGGACAAGGCCTTCATCAAGGTCAACTGCGCCGCCCTGCCGGAGACCCTGCTCGAGAGCGAGCTGTTCGGTCACGAACGCGGGGCCTTCACCGGGGCCCATGCCACCCGCCAGGGGCGGTTCGAGCTGGCGAACAACGGCACCATCTTCCTCGACGAGATCGGCGAGATGCCGCTCTCCCTGCAATCAAAAATGCTGCGCGTGCTGCAGGAGAAGCAGTTTGAACGGATCGGCGGGACCAGGACCTTTTCCGTCGACGTCCGGATCATCGCCGCCACCAATGTCAGCCTGGAGCAGGCGGTCATGGCCGGCAAATTCCGTGCCGACCTCTATTACCGGCTGAACGTGGTGCCGATCAACCTGCCGCCGCTGCGGGACCGCCGGGAGGATATCCCGCTGCTGTTCAACCATTTCCTGCAGAAGAGCAACCAGCGCAACGGCCGCAATATCAAACTGACCTCGGAGCTCCTCGATTTCCTGGTGAAGTACAAGTGGCCGGGCAATGTCCGGGAGATGCAGAACCTGGTGGAACGGATGGTGATTTTGGCCGAGGGCGATCGCCTGGGCCTGGCCGACCTGCCGCCGGAAGTCACGGGACAGGGGCTTGCGATGGGAGAAGCGAAGCCCGTGACGCTGCCGCTCCGGGAGCCGGCAGCCCCTCCCAGGATCGCGACGGAGAGGATGTCGCTGCAGGAAATCGAAAGATCGGAGGTCGAGTCGGCCCTGCGCCGCCACGGCTGGGTGCAGGTGCGGGCGGCCAAGGAGCTGGGGCTGACCCAGCGGCAGATGGGGTACCGGATCAAAAAATACAACCTTTCCCGCTACGATGCCTTCTAGCGGGAGGGGTATGCGGCCAGGGTTTTCGCCGCCTTGTTCTAGCAGAAGGCGGCGATGAGGTCGGCATCGGTCAGGGGGGCTGCCGGTGATGCCGGGCCACGTCTGACGGCGGCGAGTCCATGTTCCAGGCGACCGGCATCCGGGCGTTGACCGAGGTGCGCCAGGCGCTGCAGCAGGGCCCGCCGGCCGCACTTGGCGCCGAACACCAGCCGGCGTTGGCCGCCGACCGATTCCGGCGGATACGGTTCGTAGGTGGCTGGATTGACCTGCAGCCCCTGGAGATGCAACCCCGTCTCGCAGGTGAAGATCCGTCTTCCGATAAGCGGGCGGCCCGGGTCGACCGCCAGCGACTGGCAACTGGCGACGCATTCCGCCAGCGGTCGCAGGCCCTCCGGAGCCAGGCCGGATACGCCCAGCACCAGACTGAGATAGCCTGCCACCTCCTCCAGCCGGGCACAGCCGGCCCTCTCCCCCAGCCCCAGCACCGTCGCATCGACCCACGCCGCGCCGGCCCCGAGGGCGGCGATCGCATTGGCGGTGGCCATGCCGAAATCATTGTGGGTATGGACGGCCAGCTCCGCCTGCCGGACGACCTGCCGGATGTCACCGACCAGTTGCGCCATGGTCTGCGGCGAGGCGATGCCGACCGTATCGGCAAGGCGGATTCGGCCGGCGCCTGCCTCTTCCGCAAGGCCTGCCATTTCCGCAAGAAAGGATCTGTCGGCCCTGGTGGCATCCTCGAACCCGATCGAAACCGCCATGCCGGCCGCCAGCGCTGAGGCGATCGATGATGTCATCCGCGCCCGGGCCCAGTTCCGGTCCTTGCCGAGCCGCTCGTTCAGGTGCAGATCGGATACCGGGATCGAAAGCGAGAGGACGTCCGGTCGACAGCGGCCGGCCCAGGCGATGTCTTCCGGGCGACAACGGCTCCACAATGCCAGCCGCAGCTGGGGGTGGTGCCGGCGGCAGTGGCGGATCAGGTCGTCGGGGCGGCCTGCGAGGGGGGCAGAGAGGCCGATTTCGGCCTCGTGGACCCCGATGGCGACGAGGCCGGCGAGAATAGTCTTCTTTTCGTTGAGCGTGAAGGATACGCCCGGTGTCTGTTCGCCCTCGCGGAGGGTGGTGTCGATAATCCGATACATGTGCATCTCCTGGTGTTTGATCTTTTGATACTCCAAGCAAAAGGGATGCCAGTTACGGGGCGAAGCAGGAATTGTGGTTGAGAAAATGTGTAATCCTGAACTATTGACCACAGATCTGGCCCATGGATGGGCAGTGCCAAAATTTATGTGCTAATGATTATCATTACTCTTGCACTCCTCACGAGAACGCGATATATGTCAAGGGAATCGAAGTGAAAGGGATGATCAGTCAAATTGAACATTCCCTGGGATATCCGGATGCTGGCCGGCAGTGATAAAAAATGTGCCGGGATATGGAGGCAGAGATGTCTGTTGCCGGAATATATCGTTTCTACCTGAACGGTTTTCGCTCAATGACCCTGGGCAAGACCCTGTGGAAAATTATTCTGATCAAGCTGTTCGTGATGTTCGCTATTCTCAAGCTGTTCTTTTTCCAGGATTATCTTGGAACGAATTTTACAACCGACGAGGAACGCGCCGCCCATGTGCTCGAGCAGATCACGCGGCCGGCGGAGAAATAATATCAAAGGAGGGGAATCATGGTTGATCTGGGTATGGTGAACTGGGCCAGGGCGCAATTCGCGCTGACGGCCATGTATCACTGGCTGTTTGTGCCCCTGACGCTGGGGCTGTCGTTTCTGTGCGCCTTCTATGAAACGATCTACGTCCGTACCGGCAGGGAGGAGTGGAAGAGGCTGACCAAGTTCTGGATGACACTGTTCGGCATCAACTTTGCCATCGGCGTCGCCACCGGCATCATCCTCGAGTTCGAGTTCGGCACCAACTGGTCGAATTACTCCTGGATGGTCGGCGATATCTTCGGCGCGCCGCTGGCGGTCGAGGGCATCGTCGCCTTCTTCCTCGAGGCCACCTTTTTCGCCGTGATGTTCTTCGGCTGGGATCGGGTCTCGAAGAATTTCCACCTCTTCTCCACCTGGATGGTGGCGGTCGGTTCCAACCTCTCCGCCCTGTGGATCCTCGTCGCCAACGGCTGGATGCAGTACCCGGCGGGCATGGCCTTCAACCCGGATACCGTCCGCTTCGAGATGCAGAACTTCTGGGAGGTGCTCTTTTCACCGGTGGCCATGGCCAAGTTCACCCACACCACCAGTACCAGCTTCATGGTCGGTTCTTTTTTCGTCATCACCGTCTCCTGCTGGTACCTGCTGAAGGGCCGCCATATCGAGATGGCCAAGAAATCCATCGTCGTCGCCTCGGTGTTCGGCATCCTCTCCACCTGTTATGCAGCCTGGACCGGCGATGAATCGGCCTTCGTCAACGCCAGCACCCAGCCGATGAAACTCGCCGCCTATGAAGGTCTCTATGACGGCGAGAGAGGGGCCGGCATCGTCGCCATCGGCATCCTCAACCCCGCCAAGCAACCCGGCGACAAACTCGATCCCTTTGCCTTCGAGATGAAGATCCCCGGCCTGCTCTCGCTGCTGGCCAATCGCGACCTCAATTCGTTTGTCCCCGGCATCAATGATCTGGTCTATGGCAACGAGCAGGAGGGTATCGTCGGCGTGGGGACAATGATGGAGAAGGGGAAGGCGGCGATCGGCGATCTCACCGCCTACAAGGCGGCGAAGAAGTCCGGCGACGAGCAGGCCGCCCAGGCGGCACTGGCCCGCTTCACCCCCAATCAGCCATATCTCGGCTACGGCTATCTGCTGAGCCCGGAACAGACCGTGCCGCCGGTCGCCACCACCTTCTACACCTTCCATATCATGGTGTTCTTTGGCGTCCTGGCCCTGGTCCTCTTCGCCTGCTTCCTGGTCTTCACGGTCAAGGACAGCATCGCCGAACACAAGGGGCTGCTGTGGTTCGGCGTCGCCTCCTTCTTCCTGGCAATGCTGGCCTCCCAGTCCGGCTGGGTCGTCGCCGAAGTCGGCCGTCAGCCCTGGGCGATCCAGGGACTGATGCCGGTCAACGTGGCCACCACCAATATCGGTGCCGGCAGCGTCCAGACCACCTTCTTCATGTTTCTCGCGGTCTTTACCCTGCTGCTTGCCGCCGAGATCAAGATCATGCTGAAACAGATAAAAATCGGACCGGAGGGCCTGTAAAATGATAGGGAATCTTGACACTGCGCTACTGCAGCAGATCTGGTGGATACTGGGGAGCGTGGTCGGTTCGCTCTTCCTCTTCCTGACCTTTGTCCAGGGCGGACAGACCCTGTTGTGGCAGGTCAGCGCCGACGAGGAGGAGAAATCGCTGATCATCAACTCGCTCGGCCGCAAGTGGGAACTGACCTTCACCACCCTGGTCCTGTTCGGCGGCGCCCTGTTCGCCGCCTTCCCCAAGTTCTACGCGACCAGCTTCGGCGGGGCCTACTGGGTGTGGATTCTGATCCTCTTCACCTTCATCGTCCAGGCGGTCAGCTACGAGTACCGCAAGAAACCGGACAACCTGCTCGGCTCGAAGGTCTATGAGACGTTCCTTTTCATCAACGGTTCGGTGGGCATCCTGCTGATCGGGGCGGCGGTCGGCACCTTCTTCACCGGCTCGAATTTCACCCTCGACGACTTCAACCGGGTGACCTGGACCAACCCGCTGCGCGGGCTGGAGGCGGCCTTCTCGCTGTTCAACCTCTCGCTGGGTCTGTTCCTGGTCTTCAATGCCCGGGTGCTGGGGGCCATGTATCTGGTCAGCAGCATCGATTTCAGCGGCCGGCCCCAGTTCGAGGCCAGGGTGCGCCGTTCCTGCCTGATCAGCCTGGTCTGCGCCCTGCCTTTCCTGCTCTACGTCCTCGTCAGCCTGCTGCTGATGGACGGCTTCGGCTTCGACCAGACCGGGAAGGTGTCGATGGTTGCGGGCAAGTATCTTGGCAACCTGCTGGCGATGCCGGGAGTGCTCGGTCTGCTGCTGCTCGGTCTGGTGCTGGTGGTCTGGGGCGTGGTGTCGACCAGCTTCATGAACGGCACCAGGGGGATCTGGTTCGGCGGTCTCGGCACGGTGCTGGTCGGTCTGGCGGTCTTCTTCACCGCCGGGTTCAACAGTACGCCGTTCTATCCGTCGAAGGCCGATCTCCAGTCCAGCCTGACCATCTACAACGCCTCGTCGAGCCACTACACCCTGACCGCGATGACCTATGTCGCCCTGGTGATCCCGCTGGTCCTGGCCTACATCGCCTGGGTGTGGCGGCAGATGGACGCACGGCCGATCTCGGCCGAGGATATCGAGGGCCGCAAGGCATACTGATGCAGAGGCAAAAAATGATACTGCTACCAAGGAGTGAGCCATGACAATTCTGCTCTTGGGCGGCTGGGTCGCCCTGATCTTCCTTTCCTACAAACTTTCGGTCTCCCTTCTCGAAAAGGCCGGCATGATGTAGGTCCGACCTCCTGCCGCGCGGGCAGGTACCGGGTGCGAAGGGCAGGACAGATGATGTCCTGCCCTTTTTCGTTGCGGACTGTCGGGCCGAGAGGAAAACCCTCGTGGGAGGGTTGAAACTTTTCCGGGCCGGATATACACTCAGAGCACATGTCAGGTCTCCGTCGAACCCGCCCGCTCTAATCCTCGTCCGTACTCCCTGTCCGGATTCGAGTCTGCAGCGGGCAGAGGCCATCGCCGTGTTTCAGGTTCCATCAACCGGTGCGTGGATGCTGAAGAAATTGGCTGGTCAGAAAATCGTCTGGATCGTCTCGGGAATTCTTCCTCTGGCCCTTTTTGCCGTCTGGATGCTGTTCCTCTTCACCGAGCAGCAGGAGGAGGCAATCAGCCAGCTGATGAATGAAGCGGCCGGCAGCGCCGCCCACACCCTGGAGCGTACCCTGGGGGAGCAGATCGGAACCCTCGAGGGGATGGCGACGGCGAGATCGCTCGACACCGGCGATTTCGAAATGTTCCGCATCAGTTCCGCACGAATCAAGGCCCGTCACCCCGAATGGCGAACCGTCATCCTCACCGATGCCCGGCATCAGCTCTTCAACCTGCGCGTTCCGCCGGGCCAGTCCCTCGATCCCCCGCGCGACCGCACATCTCTGGAAAGGGTATGGCAGACGAGGGCCGCCTCTATCGGGGACCTGTCCTTCGGCCACGTAGCGATCAGGGTTCCGGTTATCCGCGACAACCGCATGCTCTACACGCTGGTGGCGCCGGTCGATCCGCAGTTCTTCCTGACAGTCCTCACAACGGCCAAGGAAATGCACGGGCGGCAGTATATCATCGCCGGCAGCGACGATATCGTCATCGCCGCCTCGCCGGAAACCGGCATGGTCAGCGGCAAGCCGCTACAGCCGCATTACATTGTCCACAAGGGCGACCGGGTCCATCAGCTGAACGGGATGCTGCATGCCCGGCCGGTGAGGGTTCCGGCCAGCGGCTGGCGGTTGTTTCTGCTGACCCCGGCTGATGCCGTCAAGGCCCCCTTCGCCAGGACGCGCCTGATCGTCTTTGCCGGCGGGCTGCTCGCCTCGTTGCTCACCGTGGTGCTGTTCCTGGCGATCAGTGCGGCCTGGACCGCCCGGCAGGAGTCGGAGAGGCTGCGGCTGCAGATCGACGAGCGTATGCGGGTCGAGGGAACCTTGAAGCGGAGCGAAATGGCGCTGAAGGAGGCGCAGAGCCTGGCCGAGGTCGGCAGCTGGGCATGGGATATCGACACCGGCATCCACACCTGGTCCGAAGAGGTCTACCATATCTATGGTCGGGATCCGGGCCTGCCGCCAGCCGAATACCCCGAGGTGAGACAGTACTTCACCGCCGAGAGCTGGGAGAGGCTGAGCGCTGCCGTGCAGGAATGCCTCGCCTCGGGCAGGGCGTACACCTGCGATGCCGAGGTCGTCAGGCCTGATGGCGGGCATCGCTGGATAACCGCCCGGGGAGTGGCTGAACCTGACAGCGAAGGCAAGGTCCGGCGGCTCAAGGGGACGGTGCAGGACATTACCGGGCGCAAGCGGATGGAGGATTCGCTGCGCGAGTCGGAACTCAGGTTCCGCACCCTGTTCGAGCAATCGATGGACGCCATTGCCATCATGGACGGATATCCGCCCCGGTTCCGCATCGTCAACCCGGCCTTTGTCGAGATGTTCGGTTACAGCAGCGGCGAGGTGGCGGCGATGGAAGGGGACGAGATATGGAAACTCGTCCATCCCGAGGATATCGATCACGTCAGGCAGAGCCTGAAGGAGAGGATGGAAGGCCGGTCGGTATCCGCCCGCTACGAAATGCGGATCGTCCGCAAGGACGGTGCCATCCGCTGGGTGGAGGCGATCGGAACCCGCATCGAGATTGGCGGCAAGGTCATCAACCAGGCCTTCTACCGCGACATCAGCGAGCGCAAGAAGGCCGAGCTCGAACAGCTGAAGCTCCAGGCCCAGCTGCTCCAGGCCCAGAAGTTGGAATCGGTCGGCCGGCTGGCCGGCGGCGTGGCTCATGATTTCAACAACATCCTGTCGGTGATCATCGGCCATGCCGAGATGGCGATGGCGGAGATCGATCCCGCCAGTCACCTCCATGCCGACCTGCAGGCGATCTACGATGCCGCCCAGCGTTCGACCGGCATCATCCGGCAGCTGCTGACCTTTTCCCGCAAGCAGATCGTCGTGCCGGTCATCCTCGACCTCAACGCTGTGGTCGAGGGGATGCTGAAGATGCTCCGCCGCCTGATCGGAGAGGATATCGAACTGGTCTGGCAGCCGGCGGGCGAGCCTCTGACGATCAGGATCGACCCGACCCAGATCGACCAGGTCCTGGCCAATCTCTGCGTCAACGCCCGGGACGCCATCGCCGATACCGGCCGGATCAGCATCGAAACACGTCGGGTGCTGCTGGACGAGGAGTACTGTGCCGGCCTGGACGATTTTTCACCGGGGGAGTATGCCGTCCTGACGGTAAGCGACAGCGGCTGCGGCATGGAAAAGGAACTGGCCGAGAGGATCTTCGAACCCTTCTTCTCGACCAAGGGAGATCGCGGCACCGGCCTCGGCCTGTCCACCGTCTACGGCATCGTCCGGCAGAACCATGGCAGCATCCATGTCTACAGCGAGCCCGGGGCCGGAGCCACGTTCAGGATCTACCTCCCGCTGGCCGAAGATGAAGGTCTGCCGGTGCTGGAAACCGGGCCTGAGGCCATCAGGCGCGGGTCCGGCGAGATCATCCTGATGGTTGAGGACGACCCCGGCATCCTCAGGATGGGGACTACCATGCTGCAGCGTCTGGGCTATGCCGTCCTGACCGCGGCCACGCCCCAGGAGGGAATGGAGGTGGCCAGAACGCACGGCGGCGCCATCGACATCCTGCTAACCGATGTCATCATGCCGCAGATGAACGGCAAACAGCTGGCGCACGAGATTCTCGCCATCCATCCCGATCTCAGGGTCATCTATATGTCGGGGTACACCGCCAACGTCATCGCCCAGCACGGCGTTCTTGACGAGGGCATCCATTTCCTGCAGAAACCCTTCACCAAGAGGGACCTGGAGAGAAAGATCAGTGAGGTCCTGGGATGATGCCTGACAGAGATGAGGCCCGGCGATGACTGCCGACCCTGGTCATCAGGTGTATACCTGCAACGAATACCGGCAGGAGATGGTCCTGCTGGCCCTGCGGCGGAAGCTGCTCCTGGCCGACCTGACGGAGGAGGAACGGCAGCGCCTGAGCGAAGAAATCGCCAGGCTCGAAGAGGAGATCGGTATGTAGCGCATGCCCGACCCGAGACCGCAACGGCTATCCTTCCCAGCAGTCCTTTTCCATAGTCAATATTCCGCCAGGTGCTCGAGCAGGATCCGGCGGACCTCCTCGATGGTCTCCGGTCGATCCTGGCAGCTGTGGCCGGAGCGGACGATGAACTCCGAGGCCATGCCGTCGAGATGGGCGCTGCGGTATTCCACCACCCCGTCGTCGCCTTCCGGCGGCTGGTCTTTCGGGTCGTCGATGGCGATGATCGAGTGACCGGTGACGCCGGGTGCCAGCGGTGTTCCGGCGATGGCCAGGAGCAGCGGGTCGGCGGGTGACATCGAGTCGACGCTGGTGGGAATCCTGCCCTGCCAGTGCTGGCGGACGTTATCGGTGAGAAACCCGTAGATTCCCCCCAGGCCCTGCACCAGGCCGACCGGCAGGGTGATGAGCCGCTGCACCAGATTGCGGGCCAGCGACTGGCTGAGGTAACTGCCCCGGTGCGGGGTCGAGATGAACACCAGCCGTTTCACCGACGGAACCGGGGAGATGATCATGTTGTCTCTGATCATCTCCCGGTTTTCCCTGCTGGTATCGAGGTCCTCGAGGCTGCCGCCGATGACCGTCTTCAGCAGCCGGTCGCCGCTGTCGACCGCAGTCAGCTTGGCCAGCAGGCCGCCCTGGCTGTGGCCGATGACGACCATCCGCTGCAAGGCTGCCGACGATCCTTCGGGGTCGAGTTTTTCTGCCTCAGCGACGATCGCCTTGCGCAGGTCGAGTGCCGAGACGGTGATCAGGCGGCTGCTGTTGTAGAAAAAATACCAGAACTGGTACTTCCTGCCGATGACCGGATCACTGTTCAGGGTATTGATCATCTCCGCCCACCAGACCGGGCTGCTGAGGGTGCCGTGGACGAAGATCACCGGGATCCGTTCCGGGTCGTAGGGCTGGAAGCGGAACAGCCGGCTGGGGACATCCTGCAGCCGGCCGAGGAAGGCGTCGATGCCGAAGGACCAGATCTCCTCCTCGGAAAGCTTGTAGGCGACCGGGATGCTGGTATCCTTTTCCAGCGGAACATCCCTGCCGTTGACGGCCACCGTGTCGCCGGCAAACGCCGAGTGCAGCTCCAGCGTTGCCCGCATGGTGGCCGAACCGTTTGTGGCCAGATTCCCCGGGAACCGCAGGAAGGCGGTCGCCGGGATTGCCTGGCTGCCGAAATGACTGGTTCCGTCTGCCCGGCGCACGGCGATCAGCGGCATGCCGAGCCCGTCGCTGCGGTTGCGGACGGAGAGGCCGCGGATGGCGTAGCCGTCGGCGGCCTCGAAGCGTTCGAAGCGCCCAAGGTCCCAGGGGAAATACCGGCGGTCGATGGTCAGTGCAATGCTGCCCACCGGCAGCTGCCGCATGCCCTCCCTGAATTCGACGCTCCCCTTCTCGCCGGTGGCCAGTCCCCGCCACAGTGCAAAGTTGTAGAGGTCGATGGTACGCTGCAGCCGGCGGTCGAACAGGTTGGGGGCCGGGAGCAGGTCGGTGTCGAGGATGGCGTGGTAGGCGTAGACGGCGGCCAGCAGATAGCAGTCCGGCGCCCGCCGCCTCTCCCCGGCGTCGCCGCTGCGCCTGAGTCGTTCGGCCTCGATCTGGCTGAGCTCGGCGAGGGCGAAGAGGATGTCCCGCCGCCTGTCCTTGAGGGCCGTGTCATGGAGGATGCGGAGGGCCGCAGTCGGGTCCTTCCGGTATTTTTCCGTCAGGTTGAAGCGATGCAGGATGACGGTGGTGGCGGAATGGGCAGTCTCGCCGGCCAGCGGACCGGTGATGCTGCCCGGGAATGCATCCCGGGGGTCGAGCCGACGGACGCCGATGGGGGTGCTGCAGCCGGTGACGAGGATGGCCAGGGTCAGCAGCAGGGCGATGGAACGGAGGATGCCGGCCACGGGGATCAGGCAAACAGCGGGCTGATCAGCCGCCAGAGCAATTGCAGCGAGATAAGCGCGTAGATGCCGGCGATGACGTCGTCCATCATGATGCCGATGCCGCCGTGGATGCGCCGGTCGAACCAGGAGCAGGGGAACGGCTTGGCGATGTCGAAGACCCGGAACAGGACGAAGCCGAGCAGCCATGCGGCGGGGTGGTCCGGCGCCATGGTCAGGGTGATGAACATGCCGAGGATCTCGTCGATGACGATGGCCCCGGCGTCGGGCCGGTCCATGATCTTTTCGGCCGAGCCGGCGGCGAAGAAACCGGCGACGAAGACGGCCGCCAGCATCGCCAGGTAGGCCGCCCCCGGCAGGTTCCTCAGCAGCAGCCAGGGCAGCAGGGCGGCAAGCGAGCCCCAGGTCCCGGGGGCCTTCGGCAGCAGGCCGACGTAGCAGCCGGTGGCTATGGCCATGATCAGTCGGTTCATGCCTTGCGGTCGCTGTCAGCCTGCAGCACCTGCCGGTAGACGGCGGTCAGCGGCACCTGGTGTTCGGCGGCGATCCGCCGGCACTCCTCATATTCCGGGTAGATCACCGTTCCGGCCGGCCCGGTGACCTTTTTCGCGGCGACGGATCCCCAGCGGGTGGCGACCATCACCTGTTCGCGCGGCAGGGTCAGCCTCTCCTCCCTGCGAAAGCGCAGGCCGATGGCGGAGGTCTCGGAGAGGATGGTCGCCTTGATCTCGTAGCCATGGGCCGGGTCGCAGACGGCCTGCAGGCGGAAGGCCGGCCGCCCCTTCTTCATCTGGATCGCCGTGATGTTGACGTCGAGGGCGCCACGGGCCAGCAGCACTTCACAGAGGTAGGGGAAACCCTCGGGGTTCCAGTCGTCGAGGTTGGTCTCGATGATCTCCACCTGCTGCGCCTCTTCCGCCAGCCGCGGCGCACCGATGATCAGGCGCAGCAGGTTCGGCCGGTTGCCGGCCAGGGTGCGGCTGCCGGCGCCGCAGCCGGTGGCGGTGATGGTCATCGGCGGCATCGGGCCGAAGCTTGAGGCCAGGGTCTTGAGCAGGGCGGCCCCGGTGGGGGTCACCAGTTCGGTAGCGCAGTCGATGCCGTAGACCGGCACGTCCTGCAGCAGCCGGCAGACCGCCGGGGCCGGCAGCGGCAGGCGGCCATGGGCGCAGTCGATGCTGCCATGGCCCAGCGGGATCGGCGAGGCGACGAGTTTGCCGACACCGAGATGGTCGAGGCCGATGATGGCGCCAACCACGTCGACGACGGTGTCGACGGCGCCGATCTCATGGAAATGGACGTCATCGACGGCGATGCCGTGAACGGCGGCCTCGGCCTCGGCCAGCAGGCGAAAGGCCTTGGCGGCGGTGGCGGCGATTTCATCGGGCAAGGTGCTGCCGTGAAGGATGGCAAGGAGGTCTGCGAGCCTGCGCAGCGGCTGGTCGCCCCGGCTTGAGACCTGCACCCGGATGGCATGCAGGCCCTGCTGCTGCGTCGCCCGGATGTCGAGGTCGACGTGCCCCAGATCGAGCCTGGCCAGGCCGTTGCGCAGCACCTGCTCCGGCAGGCCGGCATCGAGCAGGGCGGCGAGGAGCATGTCGCCGCTGATGCCGGCGAAGCAGTCGAGGTAGGCGATGGCGCGGGGAAGGGTCATGGTCGGCCCGGCGCTTCAGGGTTCAAGATGCGTTCCGGCCTTCAGGGCATGGCCGCAGAGAAAGGAGGAGACGGTCATCCTCTTTTTGCCCTCCGGCTGGATCTCCCGGATCAGCAGGAGGTTGCGGCCGGTGGCGACCAAGAGGCCCTCCCGGTTGGCGGACACCAGGGTTCCCGGGTCCGCCGCGCTGTCCTTGTGGATCACCTCCGGTGCGAACAGGGAATAGCGCAGGCCGTCGATCCGGCAGGAGGCGGCCGGCCAGGGGTCGAGGCCCCGGATGCGGCAGTGCAGGTGGTCGGCGGGCTGGCTCCAGTCGATGATGCCATCCTCCTTCTTCAGCATCGGTGCGGCGGTGGCGCGGCTGTGGTCCTGCGGTGTGGGCGGCAGGTTGCCGGCCTTCAGCCGCTCGATGGCCGTCAGCAGGGTGCGGCCCCCGAGTTCGGCCAGCTTGACGAACAGGCTGCCGGCGGTTTCATCGGGTTCGGCGACCGTGGCGGCGGTCAGCAGGATGTCGCCGGTGTCCATGCCCTCGTCCATCTGGATGATCGTCACTCCCACTTCCCGGTCGCCGTTGATGATGGCCCATTGCACCGGTGCCGCACCGCGATGCCGGGGCAGCAGCGAGCCATGGACGTTGATTGCTCCCAGTGGGGCGAGCTGGAGCAGTGAAAGGGGCAGGATGCGGCCATAGGCGGCGACGACGACGAGGTCGGGACGGAAGGCGAGGAGCTCGTCGCGGAAGGCCTCGGTACGGATTTTCAGCGGCTGCAGCAGCGGGATGCCGTGCGCTTCGGCCAGGGTCTTGACCGGCGGCGGACTGAGTTTCTTGCCGCGGCCCTTGGGCCGGTCGGGCTGGCTGACGACGGCGACCACCTCATCCGGCCCATCCAGCAGCGCTTTCAGGCTGGCGACGGCGAAGTCGGGGGTCCCCATGAAGATCAGTCGCAGCGGTGCCGTCATCTCAGGCGGCCTCCGCGTGCCACTTTTTGACCTTCTTCTTGTAGAGGGCCCGTTTCAGCGGGCTGAGGTGATCGATGAAGAGGATGCCGTTGATATGGTCGATTTCATGCTGCAGGACGACGGCGAACCGGTCCTCGGTTTCCAGTTCGTGGCTGTTGCCGGCCAGGTCCTGGAAGCTGACGGCGATCCTCTTGAACCGCCTGACCTTCGAGGTCAGGTCGGGGACGCTGAGACAGCCCTCCTCGTCGAGCTGATGACCTTCCTTCCTGGTGATCTCCGGGTTGACCATGACCATGTAGTCGCGTTTGCCTTCCTTGCCTTTCGTCATGTCGACGACGATCAGCTTCAGCGATTCGCCGATCTGGGGCGCGGCCAGGCCGATACCCGGAGCGTCGTACATCGTTTCGGCCATGTCCTCGGCCAGTTTCTTCAGATCATCGTCGAAGACGGTGACGGGCCTAGTCTGCTGACGGAGGACCGGGGCCGGGTATTCGAAAATCTTGCGGATACTCATGGTGCAAATCCTGATGGATGGTGGAAGCGGTTGTTCTCTGCCGGCAGCGGCAGGCGTTCGGCAGGGGATTTCACGGGCAAGCCGGACCCGGGTGGGGTACAATCCCCCGGCAATGTACCACAGGAGGATATTTTCCGCCACGGGCGAAAATATAAGCATCGTCGGGAGAAAAGACAGCCCCCGGAGGGGGCGGAAGGAGCGATTGATTGACAATGCAGCGGAGAGCACCGGAAAACGGCTGGCGATTCTGGGTCGATCGCGGCGGCACCTTCACCGATGTGGTGGCAAGGCAGCCGGACGGCAGGGTAATCACCGGCAAATACCTGTCGGAAAACCCGGAACTGTACGAAGATGCCGCTCTCCACGGGATCAGGAAGCTGATGGGTCTGGCTGAAGCTTCCCCGATTCCCGGCGAGCGTATCGCCGAGGTGCGGATGGGCACCACCGTCGCCACCAATGCCCTGCTCGAACGCCGCGGAGAGCCGACGCTGCTGGTCATCACCCGCGGTTTCGGCGATGCCCTGCGGATCGGTTACCAGAACCGGCCGCAGCTCTTCGCCCGCCACATCGTCCTGCCGGAGCTGCTCTACAGCGAGGTGGTCGAGGCCGCCGAACGGATCGACGCGGAGGGGAATGTCCTCCTCCCCCTCGACGAGGGACAGATCGAGGGCGAGCTGCGGCGAGTGCGCCGGTCTGGCATTGCCTCGGTCGCCATCGTCCTGATGCACGGGTACCGCTACCACCGGCATGAGGAACGGATCGCCGCTATCGCCGGCGCCGCCGGTTTCAGCCACATCTCGGTCAGCCACCGGATCAGCCCGCTGATCAAGCTGGTGGCCAGGGGCGACACCACCGTCGTCGACGCCTACCTGACGCCGGTGCTCCGCCGCTACGTCGATCGAGTCGCCGGGCGGCTGGCTGCCGGCAGCACCCCGCCCCGCCTGCTGTTCATGCAGTCGAACGGCGGGCTGGCGGCGGCCGGTGTGTTCCGCGGCAGGGATGCGGTGCTCTCCGGTCCTGCCGGCGGGGTGGTGGGCATGGCGCAGACGGCGTTAAGGGCCGGCTACCGGCAGCTGATCGGCTTCGATATGGGCGGGACCTCCACCGATGTCACCCACTATGACGGCGACTACGAGCGCAGCTTTGAAACCACCGTTGCCGGGGTGCGGATGCGGGCGCCGATGATGCATATCCACACCGTCGCCGCCGGCGGCGGTTCGATCCTTCGCTTTGACGGCAGCCGCTACCGGGTCGGGCCGCAGTCGGCCGGAGCCGATCCCGGTCCGGCCTGCTACCGCCGCGGCGGTCCGCTGACCGTGACCGACGCCAACGTCCTGCTCGGCCGGATCCAGGCCGGCAGCTTCCCGAAGGTGTTCGGGCCGGGCGGCGACCTGCCCCTGGACGAGGCGGTAGTCCGCGAGCGCTTTGCCGCGCTGGCCGGGGAGATCGCCGGTGCCACCGGCCAGTCCCTGCCGGCGCCGGAGCGGGTGGCCGAGGGCTTCCTGCGGATCGCCGTCGACAACATGGCCACAGCGATCAAGAAGATCTCGGTGCAGCGCGGCCATGACGTTACCGGCTACACCCTGCAGTGCTTCGGCGGGGCCGGCGGCCAGCATGCCTGTCCGGTGGCCGATGCCCTGGGCATCCGGCGGATCTTCATCCACCCGCTGGCCGGCGTCCTTTCCGCCTACGGCATGGGCCTGGCCGATATCCGCGCCCTGCGTCAGGTCCAGGTCGGGCAGCCTCTCGACGCGCCGGATCGTGAACGGGAGCTGACGGCGATGGCCGAGCCTCTCTGCAGCGCCGCCCGGGACGAGGTCCGGCGGCAGGGCATCCGGCCGGAGGCCATCAGTGTCCGGAGCACGGCCCACCTGCGCTATCGGGGCAGCGATGCCGCCCTGCCGGTGGATCTCGGCCGTCGGGAAGACATGCGCTCGGCCTTCGAGAACCTGCACCGGCAGCGCTACGGCTATATCCCGGACGGACGCGCGCTGGTGGTCGAATCGCTGACGGTCGAGGCCGTCGGGGCGGCCGGGGATGGGGCGGAGCAGGCGGCGCCGCCGGTACACCATCCGCCGCAGCCGCAGGAACCGGTCCCCATGTGGAGCGGAGGCGGCTGGAAGACCGTCCCGCTGTACCGGCGCGACAATCTGCTGCCGGGACAGCAGCTGGCGGGACCGGCGCTCATCGCCGAAGGCACCGGCACCATCGTCGTCGACGGGGGCTGGCGGGCGTCGGTCAACCCCTGGCGGCACCTTATCCTTGAGCGCGAAGGGGAGAGGGACCGGCGTGAACGGGTGGGAACCGCCGTCGACCCCGTGCTGCTCGAGGTCTTCAGCAACCTGTTCATGGCCGTAGCCGAACAGATGGGGGTGACCCTGGCCAACACCGCCTCCTCGGTCAACATCAGGGAGCGGCTCGATTTCTCCTGCGCCGTCTTCGACCGCGACGGCAGCCTGGTGGCCAACGCGCCGCATGTGCCGGTCCATCTCGGTTCGATGGGCGAGTCGGTGAGGGCGATCATCGCCGGCAACCGGGAGTCGATGCGGCCGGGCGATGTCTATATGCTCAACGCCCCGTACAACGGCGGCACCCACCTGCCGGACGTCACCGTCATCACCCCCTGTTTCGACAGGGAAGGAAAGGAAATTCTCTTCCATGTCGGCTCCCGCGGCCACCATGCCGACATCGGCGGCCGCACCCCCGGCTCGTCGCCGCCGGACAGTTCGCACATCGCGGAGGAGGGGGTGGTCATCGACAACTGGCTGCTGCTGCGCAACGGCCGGCTGCGGGAGGAGGAAACCCGCCGGCTGCTGGCCTCCGGTCCCTGGCCCTGCCGCAACATCGACCAGAACATGGCCGACCTCGCTGCCCAGGTTGCCGCCAACGCCACCGGCATCGGAGAGTTGCGGGCGATGGTCGACCACTTCGGCCTCGCCACCGTCACCGCCTACATGGGCCATGTCCAGGACAACGCCGAGGAATCGGTGCGACGGGTGCTGGCGGTGCTGCGGGACGGCTCGTTCACGTATCCGCTCGACAACGGCAGCGAGATCCGGGTGGCGATCAGGGTGAACCGGGCGGGCCGCTCCGCGACCATCGACTTCACCGGCACCTCGCCCCAGCAGCCGGGCAACGGCAATGCGCCGCGGGCGGTGTGCCAGGCGGCGGTGCTCTACGTCTTCCGCACCCTGGTCGACGACGACATCCCGCTCAACGCCGGCTGCCTGAAGCCTCTCTCCATCGTCATTCCGGAGGGATCGATGCTCAACCCCCGTTTTCCGGCGGCGGTAGTCGCCGGCAATACCGAGGTCTCGCAGGCCGTTACCGACGCCCTCTACGGCGCCCTCGGCGTGCTCGCCTCCTCCCAGGGGACGATGAACAATTTCCTCTACGGCAACGAGCGCTACCAGAACTACGAGACCATCTGCGGCGGCACCGGTGCCGGTCCGGACCATCCCGGCACCGCGGCGGTCCACAGTCACATGACCAACACCAGGATGACCGACCCGGAGGTGCTGGAGAGCCGTTTTCCGGTGCGGGTGGAGGAGTTCGCGATCCGTCGCGGCTCGGGCGGCGCCGGCC
>WBUQ01000221.1 GCA_008933635.1 Desulfobulbaceae bacterium
CCTCAGCCGTATCGGATCGGACGGGTTCAAACGCTCGCTGCGCCACCCGCGTTTCATTCCGGATATCGCCCTGGTCGATCCTGCCCTGACCCTGACCCTGCCCCGGGAGATCACCCTGGCCTGCGGCATGGACGCCTTCAGCCAGCTGGTGGAAGCATACCTCTCAACCAAGGCCTCGCCCATGTCCGACGCCCTGGCGGCGGACGGCATCAGCGCCGCCAGCCGTTCCCTGCGACGGGTCTGCGAACATGGCGACGACCTGGACGCGCGATCCGACATGGCCTATGCCGCCATGCTCTCCGGCATCGTCCTCACCCAGGCCGGTCTCGGGGTCATTCACGGCTTGGCCTCGGCCATCGGCGGTCTCTTTGCCATCCCGCACGGCACCATCTGCGGCACCCTGGTCGCCCCGGCCAACCGCATCACCCTGAACCGCCTGCGCCGGACCGGCGAGAACTCCGTCGCCCTGGCGAAATACGCCCGGCTCGGCCGGTGGCTCGGGGCGGCGAAGAACGCCCCGCCGGACGCCCGGCAGGACCATTTCATCGCCGAGCTGGAGCGAATGGCCGATGAAACGGGCATTCCCCGCCTGGGTCGATTCGGCGTCGAGCCGGCCGATATCGAGCGTATCCTCGATCTCTCCGGCAACAAGAACAACCCGGCAGTCCTCGACCGCGAGGAAATGCATCTGATCCTGGCATCACGCATCTGATCCGGCAGCCCTCAACGCACCCCGGCAGCGATCTCCCGGCCGAAGGTCACCGCCTTTGCCAGCTCCTCCGGGAAATTGCGGACCGCCCCGCGCTGATCGACACCCTTGAGCAGGAAGGAATCGGCAAAGGTCATGTCCATGGCCTCATAGAAATAGCGCATGGTCAGCAGGCTGCAGTCGAAAACCTTCGCGCCCTTGGTCGCCGCCACCGACAGCAGGTAACCCTTACGGTTCTCTTCCAGGCGGAAACGGTTGTCCAGCAGGTAACGCCTGGACCAGCGGGCCTGAAAACGATCGATGAAGGCCTTGGTCTGGGCGGTCAGGGCATAGAAATACACGGGGCTGACGACCAGGATCCGGTCCGCCGCATCGGCCCGCTCATAAATCATCCCCATATCATCCTTGATCACGCACTCCCCGGTCTTCTCGCAGCCGCCGCAGCCCTGGCAGGGCGACAGATTGAGGCCGCTCAGGCGGATATACTCCACCGTTCCTCCGCCGTCTTCCATCCCCTGGGCCACATGCTGGGCCAGGATCTCGCTGTTGCCTTTTTTTCTCGGGCTTCCCAGAACGATGAGCAGGTGCATGTCGTCTCTCCTTTGCTGAAAGCTGATTGTGGTGGTGCGTGCGATCGAAATGAAGGTTCTGTGCTGCTGTTATACAGGTTATACTGGATAGCGGCCGCAGAAGGAAGGGTATTGCCGCCAGTGCAGAATCCCGGTCTGCGGTTGAGAAAATGATTGTTCAAGAATGAGAATTGTTGTTAAATTAACCGATGAAGCAGAGACTGCCTACACTTTTTGCTATAAAACGCTACGCCCTGCACGACGGACCGGAGATCCGGACGACCATTTTTTTCAAGGGCTGTCCGCTCTCCTGCCGCTGGTGCCACAACCCGGAAGGGATGTCGCGCAACATCGAGTTCGTCATGCTCAGGGAGCGCTGCATCGGCTGCGGCGAATGCGTCATCGGCTGCCCGCAGCAGGCCCTCAGTGCGGCCTTCGAGGGTGGAATCGATCGCAATGCCGCCCTCTGCATCGAATGCGGCCGCTGTGTTGCGAACTGCCCGGCCCTGGCCCATGAGGCCACCGGCTGGCGGGCCGATGTGGCCGAGGTGATGGCGGAAATCGAGAAGGATCTGCCCTTCTACGACACCACCGGCGGCGGGGTCACCTTCTCGGGCGGCGAGCCGCTGCTGCAGCCGGACTTCCTGCTGGCCCTGCTCAGGGAATGCGGCAGGCGGCAGATCCACCGCACGGTCGACACCACCGGCCATGCCCCGCTTGGGACACTGCTGGCCGTCGCCGCGGAAACTGATCTCTTCCTCTACGATCTCAAGCACATGGACGGCCAGCGACATCTGGAGTATACCGGTATCGACAACACCCTGATCCTCGCCAATCTGGCGGCCCTCTGCCGCAGCGGCCATTCGGTCCGGATCCGCATCCCGCTGGTCGCCGGCGTCAACGACGACGAAGACAATATCCGGGCGATGATCGCCTTCCTCGGCGACCTGCCGCGCGTCGAAGGAATAGACCTTCTCCCTTACCACGGCATCGGCCGGGCCAAATACCGCAAACTGGGGCGCGACTACCCCGGCGAGACGCTGAGCGCACCGGACCGGCGCC
The DNA here is from genome assembly GCA_008933635.1 of Desulfobulbaceae bacterium. Lineage (GTDB taxonomy): Bacteria > Desulfobacterota > Desulfobulbia > Desulfobulbales > Desulfocapsaceae > Desulfoprunum. Next base: position 2,341 of record WBUQ01000221.1, read on the forward strand.
ACATCGACACAATCATCGGCATTATCAGGGATGCCGGCTATCCCGTCAGCATCGGAGGTTGACATGAACAGCAGGATCGAGAGGCTCCGCCGGGCAAGTTTCGAGGCAAAACCATCCATCTCCATCGAACGGGCCGTTCTGGAGACCCGCTTCTACCAGGAAAACGCCGGCAAGCATTCGCTGCCGGTGCTGCGGGCCCTCTGTTTCAAATACCTCTGCGAGAAGAAGACCATCCACATCGGCGAGGACGAACTGCTCGTCGGCGAGCGCGGCCCGGCCCCCAAGGTCGTCCCCACCTTCCCCGAGCTGACCTGCCACTCCGCGGAGGACCTGCGCATCCTGAACGACCGGGAGATGACCAGCTACCGGGTGGCGGAGGAAGACATCCGTGCCTACGAGGAGATCGTCATCCCCTACTGGCAGGGACGGTCGATGCGCGACCGGATCTTCCGCGAGGTCCCGGCAGAGTGGCGGGCGGCCTACGAGGCGGGCCTGTTCACCGAGTTCATGGAGCAGCGGGCCCCCGGCCACACCGCCCTCGACGGCACGATCTACCAC
>WBUQ01000222.1 GCA_008933635.1 Desulfobulbaceae bacterium
GCCTTGCGGCGATCGCCGAAGCCCGGCGCCTTCACCGCGGCCACCTTCAGGCCGCCGCGCAGCTTGTTGACCACCAGCGTCGCCAGCGCTTCGCCTTCCACTTCCTCGGCGATGATGACGAGCGGCTTGGAGGTCTGCACCACGGCTTCGAGCAGCGGCAGAAGTTCCTGCAGGCCGGACAGCTTCTTTTCGTAGACAAGGATGTAGGCGTCGTCGAACTCGACGCGCATCTTGTCGGCGTTGGTGATGAAGTAGGGGGAGATGTAGCCGCGGTCGAACTGCATGCCTTCGACCACGTCGAGTTCGGTCTCCAGCGACTTGGCTTCCTCGACCGTGATCACGCCCTCGTTGCCGACCTTTTTCATGGCTTCGGCGAGGAACTTGCCGATCTCGGAATCGCCGTTGGCGGAAATGGTGCCGACCTGGGCGATTTCGTCGTTGGAGGTGACTTTCTTGGAGTTCTTCTTCAGGTCTTCGACCACCGCCTCGACCGCAAGGTCGATGCCGCGCTTCAGATCCATCGGGTTCATGCCGGCGGCGACCGACTTGGCGCCTTCGCGCACGATGGCGTGGGCGAGAACGGTGGCGGTGGTGGTACCGTCACCGGCGAAGTCCGAGGACTTCGAGGCGACTTCGCGCACCATCTGGGCGCCCATGTTCTCGAACTTGTCTTCCAGCTCGATTTCCTTTGCGACCGTCACGCCGTCCTTGGTGATGCGCGGGGCGCCGAACGACTTGTCGAGCACCACGTTGCGGCCCTTCGGGCCGAGCGTCACCTTCACGGCATTGGCGAGAATGTCGACGCCGCGCAACATCTTGTCGCGTGCCTCGACCGAGAATTTGACCTCTTTGGCTGCCATTTTTGTAACTCCGTTTGATCTTCAATCCTCATCCTCAGGAGCGGGCGAAGCCCGCGTCTCGAAGGATGAGGCGCATGACGCATTGCCCGCATCCTTCGAGACGCCGCATCGCAATCAAGTTTACGCAGATGGCGTAGACTTATCGGCGATGCGCGGCTCCTCAGGATGAGGATTGGCGCGTGAATTACGCGGCCTTCTTCTTGGCGGCGCTCTCTTCGAGCACGCCCATGATGTCGCTCTCCTTCATGATGAGATATTCGACACCGTCGATCTTGACTTCGGTTCCCGACCACTTGCCGAACAGGATGATGTCCTTCGGCTTCACATCGATCGGGATCAGCTTGCCGTGCTCGTCGCGGCCGCCGGGCCCGACGGCGACCACTTCGCCCTGCTGCGGCTTTTCCTTGGCGGTATCGGGAATGATGATGCCGCCGGTGGTCTTTTCGTCGGCCTCGATGCGCTTGACGACGACACGGTCGTGAAGCGGACGGAACTTCATGGGGACCTCCTAAATAATTGATGCTTTTGAGGTTTTGAAAAGAGACCGGATATTGACTCCGGTTCCAGACCGCGATTTAGGAGCGGCTCTTTTCGGTGCAAGGGGTTTGCCTTAAATTTTTGGCACTCGTCAAGAGGGACTGCTAGCGGCGGGTTTCCAGGGTTAACGGGCGCATTTCCGCAGGCATGCACCATCGCCCGTATTATTTGGACGGCGCCGGGTACGCCGGAATTCCTTTTTCCCTCAACGCATTGAGGGGGCGGAGCGCCGCAAGGCGCCTCCAGCCAAGACCGCGCTCGGCGAGCGCGGCGCGTGCCTTGCGGGCACGCGCGCCTTCCGGCGCTCCACCGCGGCGTTTTCACTCCGGCGTCGGGCCGCGCTTTCCGAGGGGCATTTGCGCCCGGTCGATCAGCCGGCTCCCGGCAGGGACTCCTAGTGGTCCCGGGCGGTGCCCCGACGCCGCCCGGGCGCAGACTGACGAGGCCTGCGCGCGGGCGCCGCGCCCATCCCGCCATCAGCACGTCTCTAGATGACGCCCTCGGCAAATGGGCGGTAGGAATATAATCCAGAACAATCGATCCGTCAATCGTCACCGTCAAATTCATTTTCGTTTCAGAATCGCTTGCGCCTCGCGAGACACGCCTGCGGCAAGTGCGGCGGGATTGATGCCGGCACGTTTGCCGCGCCTGTCAGCACTCCGAGCTGAATGCTGCTAATGCATTGATTTTAAGAACAAAATTTACTTTTTTGGCTTGTCATAGCGGGGGCGGAACAGAAGACTTGGAGCCGTAGTCTGAACCGAGGGTTCGCATGATCTCCAAGGACTTCAAGCGTCAGGTGGAAGGTTATGGGCTGACCACCGCGCAGATTTTGTACCGCCGTCCCGACCACCCCTGGCTGCTGCAGACCTATGTCTGGCAGGAATACGATTTGTGCCCGGATTTCCCCGAGCTGAACGGTTTCCTGCGCTTCTGGCAGAAATCGATCGAGGGCGCGCTGCATTCGATCACGGTCGCCCATTCGCGTCTGATCCGGCCGGCGGAGATCAGGGCGGTCGACGGGGTATTCCGGCTCAACTGAGCGGGCCGGACCGCGGACGCCGGCCGCGCCCGCGGGCTCTATCCGGGCGGCAGAAGCCGGGATCGGCGCTGCGCCTCGCGCGCGAATTTCTGCGCCGTCATCGGCTTGGCGAAAAGCGCCCCCTGGACATGATCGAAGCCGATATCGCGGATGGCGCAGAAATCGTCCTGCGTCTCGACGCCTTGCGCGACGGCGCGCGCGCCGAAGCCGTCGGCCAATTCCAGAATCTGGCGGCAGACATATCGCTTCAGTCGCTCGTTCGCGCAGCCGCAGACGAATTGCCGATCGCATTTGATCTCGACGAAAGGAAAATCGTTTTGTTGCAGCAGCAGCGGCCATTCCTCCCCCAGATTGGCAATCGACACCCCGATATTCTGGAAGCGCAGCCGCCGGGCGATGGCTTTCGCGTCGGCGAGGTCGTGGACAATCTCGCCGGCGTTCAGCTCG
>WBUQ01000080.1 GCA_008933635.1 Desulfobulbaceae bacterium
GTATCCGGCCGCCAAGCAGGTTGCCGGCGAGCGTGGAGAAGGTCCAGGCGATCAGCAGCAGGATGCCGCCGCCGGCCAGAAAGGCCGGACTGGCCCCGCCGCGGCGATGGGCGGCAATGGTAACCGCCCAGTTCTCGTCGGCGACCAGGTGCATGCCGAGGATTTTCTGCCACAGCGGCCGGCCGTCGAAGACCGGCTGGAGGGAGGCGCCGATCAGCAGGTACCGCATGTTGATGACCAGCACCGCCAGGCCGATCTCCAGCACCGGCAGGGGGGCATTCCACATCTCGATCATCACCAGCTGGGCCGAGCCGGCGAAGAGCAGCAGGTCCATCGCCAGCATCTCCGCCCAGCTCACGCCCTGATTGCCGCTCAAGACGCCGAACACCCCGCCGTAGGCCATGGCGCTGATGGCCAGCGGGATATTGGCCCGGGCGCCGCGCTGCCAGGGGTTTTCCGAAAGAAATTTCATGACAATTTTCCTGTTTTGCTGATATTGTATGAATGCAAAGAGATACTCAACGAGAAATGTATCAGTCAACAGGTATATTGTTATGATGACAATATTGCGCAGGCATATCGTTCTCACCACCGGCCGCAAATACCGCCAGATTGCCGCCGGCATCCAGTCGGCGCTGGCCGGCGGCGAACTGCGGCCCGGCGATCGTCTTCCGCCTCAGCGGGAACTGGCCGATGCCCTGGGGGTCACCCTGGGGACGGTGACCAGGGCGTATCGGGAAATCGACCGCCTCGGTCTGGCCCGCGGCGAGATCGGCCGGGGGACGTATCTGATCGGCCGGGAAGAGCATGACTTCACCCTCCAAGCCCTCCATAACCGGGTCGATCGCGACGCCGCCGGGATCGTCCGTTTCGATCTGAATTTCCCGGTGCCGGACGGGGAACCCGACCTGGCGGCGATGCTGGCCGGGCTTGGCCGCGACAGGCGGGTGGCGGAGATGCTCAGCTATCAGCCGACCGCCGGCATGGCCGAACACCGCCGTGCGGCCAGTCGCTGGCTCGGGCACTTCCGGATGCCGGCAGCCCCCGAGCGGATCGCCATCACCACCGGCGCCCAGCACGCCCTGTTCACCGCACTCGCCTGCAGCCTGAAGCCGGGTGACGCCCTGGCGGTTGACCCGTACACCTATCCGGGGATCATCAACCTGGCGCGCGTGCTTCATCTGCGGCTGGTGCCGGTGGAGGGAGACGGGGAGGGGATGCGGCCCGACCTCCTCGAGAAGGCGGTTGCCGCCCAGCGCCTGCAAGGCGTGTACCTCATCCCCACCCTCCACAACCCGACCACCATCACGATGGCGGAAGGGCGGCGGCGTGAGCTGGCCGGGGTCATCGGCCGCTCGGGTCTTCGCCTGATCGAGGACGATGTCTATGGCGGGATGGAGGACCAGGGCCGGCTGCCCGTCGCCGCCCTGATTCCCGGGCTGAGCTACTATGTCTCGAACCTGTCAAAGAGCGTCGCCCCCGGGCTGCGGGTCGGCTTCCTGGTGGCGCCGGAAGGCGGCATGCAGGCGGTGGAGGAGGCGATGGCCGCATCCATCTGGGTCAACCCGCCGCTGGTGGCCGAGATCGCCCGGCGGTGGATCGACGACGGCACTGCCATGAGAACGCTGGCCGGCAAAAGGGAGGCGGCAAACCGGCGGATGAGGCTGCTTGCCGGAACGCTGCGGGCCGATGGCCTGGCGTATCGTCCCGGCGGGCTCCATGCCTGGCTGCGCCTGCCGCCGCCCTGGACCAGCGAGGCCTTTGCCCGGGAAGCCCTGCAGCGCCGGGTCCAGGTCGTTCCCTCGGCCAGCTTCTTCACCGGCACCCACCAGGACCTGCAGGCGGTGCGCATCTGCATCGGCCCACCGGACAGCGACGAGGAGATCGTCCGCGGCGCCTCCATCCTCGCCGATATCCTCGCCAGCCCGCCGCGACGGGAGACGCCGATCATGTGACGTCCCGCCCGGGTTCCGGGCGGCCTGCCGCGCCGATGTTTTCTTGACTCTTCCGTCGCCGCTCTGGCAAAATACAGTAGCGGCGACGTTTTGGTCGCCGCAGCGCGATTCGTGAGATCCGGATGGAGATGGCCATGGAACTGACGATCCTGCCCCAGCCCGACGACAACTCCTGCGGCCCGACCTCGCTCGAGGCAGTCTACCGCTACTACGGCCTCGATGTCGAACTGCCACGGCTGATCGAGGACATCAAGTCGCTCGAGACCGGCGGCACGCTGGCGGTGTATCTCGGCATCGACGCCCTGCGGCGGGGCATGGACGCCACCATCTATTCCTGGAACCTGAAGATGTTCGACCCGACCTGGGCCGCCCTCGATACGCCTGAGCTGATCGCCAGGCTCGAGCGGCAGCAGGAGGTCAAGAACAAGAAGCGCTTCCTCCAGGCCAGCCAGGCCTATATCGGTTTTCTCCGCCAGGGCGGCCGGATCCTCTACGACCAGCTGACTCCGGAGCTGCTCAAGGGCATCCTGGAGCTGTCGATCCCGGTCCTGACCGGCCTCTCCGCCACCTATCTGTACAACTCGATGCGGGAGATCAGCCGCGGCAGGCGCTCCTATTTCGATGACATCGCCGGCGAACCGATGGGACATTTCGTCGTCCTGACCGAGTACCTGGCGGTCGACATGGTGAAAATCGCCGACCCCTACAGCGGCAACCCCCTCTGCGGTTCGCAGTACTATGTCCTGCCGGTGCAGCGGCTGATCAACGCCATCCACCTCGGCAGCATGACCTACGACGCCAACCTGCTGATCGTCCAACCGGCGAGGAAATAATGCACAAGGTCATCATCGTCGACAACCCGGAGACCTGGAAGATCAGGGTGGCCGGCATGGCCATCGTCTCTTCCGGCGACTACCTGACCAATCCCGACTGGGCCAAGGCCAGGAACCTGCGGGTCTTCAACCTCTGCAAGTCCTACAGCTACCAGTCGAAGGGCTACTATGTCTCGCTCCTGGCCGAGGCCCGCGGCCACAAGCCGATCCCGACGGTGCGCAACATCCTCGATGTCAGCAAGCCCTTCGTCGTCAAGCTGATGTCGGAGGAAATGGACGGCCTGATCCAGCGCCGGCTGAAGGACCTGCGCTCCGACGAGTTCACCCTCTCGGTCTATTTCGGCCGCAACCTCGCCGAAAAGTACGACGACCTCAGCAACCTGTTCTACCGCTCGTTCCGCGTACCCTTCCTCAGGGTCCGCTTCGTCCGCAGCAGCAGCCGCCGCTGGCATATCCAGAGCGTGAAGACCATTTCCGCCAGGGAGATCCCGGATACCCATTTCCCCTTCGTGCTGCAGCGGGCCGAGGAGTATTTCTCGCGCAAGCGCTATGACGGCGGGAAATCCCCGAAACACGTCGGCCGCTACGCCATGGCGATCCTCTACCGCGAGGACGACCCGGCCCCGCCCTCTGATCGCAAGGCGATCCAGAAGTTCGTCCGCTACGGCGAGAAGGCAGGGTTCGACGTCGACGTGATCTCGGTGAAGGACTACAGCCGTCTGCTGATGTACGACGCCCTGTTCATCCGTCAGAATACCCACGTCAATAACGAGACCTACCAGTTCGCGCACCACGCCCAGCGCGAGGGCATCGCCCTGCTCGACTATCCCGAGTCGATCCTCAAGATCAACAACAAGGTCTATCTCGCCGAAATGCTGCAGTCGGTGGGGGTGGCGACGCCGAAGACGATGATCGTCCACCGCCGCAACCGCCACCTCGTCGAATCGACGCTGAGCCTGCCCTGCGTGCTGAAACTGCCGGACTCGACCTTCTCCTTCGGGGTCAAGAAGGCGTCGACCAGCGCCGAGCTGGATGCCCTGATCGAGGCGATGCTGAAGAAATCGGAACTGCTGATCGCCCAGGAATTCTGCTTCACCGAGTACGACTGGCGGATCGGCATCCTCGACGGCGAGCCGCTGTTCGCCTGCAAGTACCTGATGGCCAAGGGCCACTGGCAGATCTACAACTGGGAAGCGAAGAAACACAATGATGTCACCGGCGGCTTCGAAGGGGTGCGCCTCGACGAGGTGCCACCGCAGATCCTGAAGATCGCCCGCAAGGCGGTGAAGCCGATCGGCCGCGGTCTCTACGGCATCGACATCAAGGTGGTCGGGAACCGGCCGATGGTCATCGAGATCAACGAAAACCCGAATATCGACGAGGGCGTCGAGGATATGGGGGAAGGCGACATCGTCTACCGCCGGATCATCGACGCCTTCCTCGGGCGGATCGCCGAACGCACCGGCGGGGGGGTGGCATCATGAACGGACCTGCAGCGCTGCACCTGTTCGAGGGAGTCGGCCTCGAGCTGGAATACATGGTGGTGGACAGGGAGACGCTCGACGTCAGGCCCTGCGTCGATCTGCTGTTCCGCGACTACAGCGGTTTTCAGGTCTCGGATGTGGACAATGGGCCGATCGCCTGGTCGAACGAGCTGGCGGCCCACGTCCTCGAGCTGAAGACCAACGGCCCGACGGCCGACCTGGGGTGGGCGGCGCATGATTTCCACAGCAACGTCCAGCTGATCAACAGGATCCTCGAGAGGCACGGGGCGGTCCTGCTGCCCGGCGGCGCCCATCCGTGGATGGACCCGGCGGGCGAGATGCGGCTCTGGCCCCACGACGCCCACGAGATCTACGACCTGTACAATCTCATTTTCGATTGTCGCGGCCACGGCTGGGCCAACCTGCAGAGCGCCCACCTCAACCTGCCCTTCTGTGGCGATGCCGAGTTCGCCCGGCTGCACACCGCGATCCGGGCCCTGCTGCCGCTGATGCCGGCCCTGACCGCCAGCTCGCCGATCCTCGACGGGGCGCCGAGCGGCTGGCTCGACGCCCGGCTCGAGGTCTACCTGCACAACCAGGAGCGCCTGCCGGAACTCACCGGCCGGCTGATTCCCGAGCCGGTGCGCAGCGAGGCGGAGTACGAGGAGCGGATCTTCGCCCCGATCATGGCGGCGATCATGCCGTTTGACCCGGATGGGATCATGGACAAGTATTTCCTCAACGCCCGCGGCGCCATCGCCCGCTTCGACCGCGGGGCTATCGAGATCAGGATCCTCGATGTCCAGGAGTGTCCGCTGGCCGACTGCAGCATCGCCCGGCTGATCGTCGAGAGCCTGCGTTCGCTCACCGGAAGCGGCTGGCCGGCGCTCGACCGGCAGGCGGCGGTCGATACCGAGCGGCTGCGCGATCTCTTCCTGCGGGTCATCCGGGATGGCGGCGCGGTGGTGGTGGATGACCGGGAATATCTGCAGCTGTTCGGCATCCGGGAAAAGGCGATGACGGTGATGGAGATCTGGCAGGCGCTGCTGGCGCAGTGCAGTTCCGCCCTCGACGTCGCCGCCCTCGACGTCCTGAACCTGATCCTGTCCGCAGGCTGCCTCTCCTCCAGGATCAACCAGGCGCTGGAGGAAGACTACAGGCGGGAAAACCTGCGCCGGGTCTACCGCCGCCTGGCCGATTCCCTCCAGCGCAACAAGGTGTTTGTGCCATGAGACTGATTGTGACCTGTGAACATGCGACGGCGGCAATCCCCGCCCCCTATGCCGACCTGCTCGCCGGGGCCCGGCATCTGCTCGACAGCCACCGGGCCCTGGACATCGGCGCCCGCGAGGTCTGCCGGGTCCTGGAGGAACTGGCCGACGGGGTGGTGTACGGAGAGTGCAGCCGGCTGCTGATCGACCTCAACCGCTCCCTCCACCACCCTGAACTTTTCTCCGATTTTTCGCGGGACCTCTCCCCCCACGAAAAGAAAAAGGTGATAGAGCGCTGGTACACCCCCTTCCGCAGCACCTCCCTGGCCGCCGTCCGGCAGACCATCGCCCGCCATGGTATGGTCCTCCATCTCTCCGTCCACTCCTTCAGCCCGGTCCTGAACGGCGTGGTGCGGTCCAGCGACCTCGGCATCCTCTACGACCCGAAGCGGCCGGGCGAAAAGGAATTCGCCCGGCATCTCGCCAAAGAGATGCTGGAAACCGACAGGCACCTTTCGGTGAGGATGAATTACCCCTACCGCGGCGTGGCGGACGGCCATACCACCGCCCTGCGGCGGCTGTTCGACCAGGAGAGCTACCTGGGGATCGAGATCGAGATCAACCAGCGCCTGCTCGGTGACGACCGCGGCCGGACGGCGGTGGGAGAAATCCTGGCCGGTGCCCTGGGCCAGCTGGGGAGCCGTTGAGGCCGGGTTGGCCGGCCCGGAGCTGATATCCACTCGGGAAGCGGCACATCAGCCGGATCGCGGAATGTTGTCCGCTGCTGGTCGCAACCGGGTGCGGCAGCCATTTATAATGATAGTAATTACTATTGAATATCTCTTGATCAACAACTATTGTGATCGCCGTCACCGTCCTTATCGTTGAGGCAGGGAAAGCAGCCCGACAGGGGTTGCAGACAACAGCCAACCACAAACGGAGAGGTGCACCATGCAAGGCGATCTGATTGCGGAAGAATTCAAGAAGATGGTATGGATCAGGGACAAGGACGGCAAGGAGTATGCCTGCACTGTGGACAATCTGAAAAATATCAGGAGGGCGGAGGACCTGAGCGCTGAAGAGAGAACAAAATGCATGGATCTGAGCCTGGTGCTGGGAGACAGCTGGTAGTCCGTTACCGGGCCTTGCACCGTGCCACCCCTGCCACAGTCTGCTGCATTGCAGACTGTGGCTTTTTTGTTCTGCTGACCACCGTATTTCAGCCGGCGGGCAAGGCGGCAGCATGCGGGCACCGCCTGCATGGATTGAACGACCTTTCCGTCTGGTGCTGTTGCTCTTTCAAACACCCTCCAGCCTACTGGCGCCCGAGTATCTCATCCACTTCGTCCTGGCTCAGATATTGCGCCTGGTATGGGTATTCGTCGGGGAAAGTGGCTTCAAGTACTCTGACAAAGGCCCGCAGATGGTTCTTTGACCCTTCCAGCAGGTTCTCATAGCTGTTCAAAAGGGCTTTCTCGTCGGTGTACTCCATACCGCATTCTTCCTCGGATTGGATGAAATCCTCCGTGTCAACGATGATGACTGGGCACTTGACGATATCGTGCATGTCCAGCTCTTCGATCAGCGCGCCGTTTTTCAAGGCCGTCCGCAGCTCATTCTCCTCATCCGTCAGGTTGGTCAGGGCGTTGTATTTTGCGGTAAAGTAATCACCGTAGTTGTCTTCAGCAAATTCGCCGGCGGCATCGTCTGCATTGGGATCGTCCAGGCCATACTGTTCAAGCTTATCCAACATGGCTGACTGGTGGTTTGTCTCGGAATCGACAATATTCCTGAACACGGATACATCGGGCCATCGCTCGCCAAAGTAGACGTACACATCATGGGCGAGTTTTTCCTCTGCCCGCATGAACAGAAGATGGATTTCCTCTGCCGCATCGAGGGTGGTTGATGGCTTTTCAGTGTTCGGGTTGTTTCGTCCATCGGCCGAACCGCATGCAAAGGCGGCGAGCAGGAGGGAGAGTATGGTTATCGATGGAAGACGGGAAATGGATTTCTGCATGGAAGCCTCCTTTGTACTGTCATGACTGGCAAAGCCGCCTCGCAATGCATGCGGTCTTCAGGCCGGGCGGATTCCGGGGCGACGCTCCTCGTGTTCTACAGGAACGTTTGAATCAGCCCATGGTTACAGGTGGAGGAAGAATGATGCGGTGGCCGGCGTCGCGGCGGAGGCGGGCCGGAGAAAGGCCCGGCCGCCGGTAGGCCCGGCTCACCGCTGGATGTAAGCGTTTTTCCAGGGTTCGCTTATCCGCGCACTGTAATCGGTCAGGGCGTGGTAGAAGGCGCCGACAACCAGTTCGGCGCAATGGGAGTGGTCGGACGGCAATGTCTGCAGGTAATCGATCAGGTTCTCCGGCGATACATGCCAGCTGTCGGCGACGCTCCTCCCCTCCACCAGCCAGGCCAGCGTGTTGGCACAGGCGTTGGTGTTGAGGCATCCCCGGATGTTGAAGGTGACCATCTGGATCCGGCCAGCGCGAATCGAGAGGTAGAGTTCGATGGTATCGCCGCAGTCGCCGACTCGTTTGCCGTATCCGTCGGGGTTTTTGAGGATGCCGAACCTGTTGGTGCGGGAAGCCATTTCGATGAACCGCTCCGAGTGCTGCTGCTCGCCGTCGTGATGGTCGATTTCCATGATAAGCCCTTGTCTTTTGCCGACCGGCAGCGTGAATGCCGGTTTCATGCAGGGGATGGCGGACGATGCCGTCGTCCGGAAACCCCTCTGCCCGATGGGGTGGCCCCGGCGTGGCCTTCCGGCGCTCGCTGATGCGGCCATCGGCCACGGGATGAGGTTGTCGAGGCAGAAGTGTAAACAATATGCGCGGCAAAGTCATCGGGATAAACGACGGGCAGGTCAGGGATCGCCCGGGAAGACCGGCCGGATGGCGACCGGTGGACGCGGCGCGGGGCATCACGACTGGCACAGGGGCGGGGCGTGTTTCGGTTCCGGCCTGTAGCCGGAATCTGCCGACGTCAGCCCCAGAGCCTGTATCTTCCCCGTCGGCGCTGATCGGATGGTTCGCTGAGGGCAGTGTGGCTGTCCCGGGTCAAGGCCTTGTATTCCATGAACTCGTGATAGTACGAACAAAAACGAAAATTTTGTGTCAGGCAGTGGATTGCGGTGTGCTGGGTGGATGGAATGAAAAGACCCTGGCTGCAGGCGCTGCAGAACTTGGCATTCCCCTGCCAGTAGCGGCAGCGGATGACCGGAGTGCGGCCATGGGCTTCACGGACTGCGCGGTTGCTGATGTGGTTCATGTGTGGTTTCCCCCCGCTGAGTGGGCGATCAGTCGAGCATGATCGCAGTGTGCTGCGTGCGTCCCCCGGTTACGAGGTCTGAGTCGCATCGTGACAAGGGGAGTATGAGGCCCCCGCCTGGCGGGGGCGACAGAGAACGGCGTATCCGGGCTACCAGCGGCACAACGGATCCGTTCTACCTGGAACCCTGCGAACCATGGCCATTCCCCCCTGAGCCGTGGCCACCCGGGCCGTTGCCTCCTGAGGACCCGCTGTTCCCCGACGATCCGCTGCTCCCGGATGAGCCTTTGCCCCCTGAAGATCCTCCTCCCGATGCCCCGCCGCTTCCGGACGAACCGTCGCTCCCCTGCGAGCCGCCGTTTCCGGAACCGCCTCCCCCCGGCGACCGGTTGTCTTCCGAGGTGAAATCGCGCGTCAGGTCGGTGGCCCCGCCCTTGCCAAGAGAGGAGGCATGGCGGTTTGCCGTCTCGACCGGCGAGCCGGTCTGGGAGGGAGACGCCAGCAGATGGCGCAGCTGGTGCATTTCCTGGTGGGTGTACCTGTTCCGCAGTGCACGGTCCAGGGTGTCGGCCACCTCCCCGGAGCTGGCCCCCATCCTTGCCATGGTGCGGACAGCCTGCATGGTCTGGATCGCCAGCTCATCGCTCTCAGCCCGGTTGCGTGTCTGCTGGCGTGTCTGGATCTGCAGTTGCGCACGCACCTGTTCGAGGTCCTCCGTGCGCATCCCCGCCGCCAGACTGTCGGCGACAGCCTGGCTCAGGGTATCGCTGACAGTGCTGTCCTTCGTCAGGCTGTCGGCCAGCTGGCGGGAGAGGGCGTACCGGTTGCGGACGGTTTCCATCGCCGAGATGATCTTCTGCTCCCGCATCTGCTTGGCCATCCCTTCCATGGCCTTGGCCATCACCGGCCGGGTGGGCAGGCCGGCGTCTGCCGTGTCCATCAGCATCCGCCTCGCCCGGATCATGGTCTGTTCCTCGAAACGGTTCCGGAGCATCATGAGCAGCATGGTCCGCGCCTGCTCCTCCGGAATGCCCGCCTCGCTCATCTGCCTGGCCTGCAGCTGGATGCGCTCCTTCGCCTGCAAGGACAATCCTTCCCATTCATCGGCGTAACCCAGCGAAGCGCAGCACAAGACAACTCCGACGATGCACATTATCCTTTTCATACTGTCCCCCTCCCTGTGGATATTGAATTCTTCTGCAACCTGAAACGGTCCAGGGATGGAAAAGTTACAATTCCGTTTCGAAAATACAGTTCAGAGAGCCGAAGTCGTCCTCTTCCCTCATCCGGCATGGGGGAGTATATGGTGTGTTGTCAACAATATAAAAGTAGCGGAAGGTCGAGCGGGTGGACACGGAAACTACCCACCTGCCATGTTCATTGCGTGCCTCCCGGGGCACGAAATTGCTGCAGCTGCAGGCAAATAAGACCTGGCGGGCCCCCGGTTTGTTCAGATACAGCGTCAGGGTGTCACCCTGAATCCGGTGGAAATGGGTCGAACATCCCCCCAGAAGCAGGAGACAGGCGAGTGTCGGTACCAAGGGAGTCATTTCCGGCTCTCCACGTTGCGATCGGGTTTGAATCAGCCTTTTTCAGGTCAGGCCTGCAGGGAAATCCCTGCTGACCGGCCACCTGCCATCTGCACGACGCCGGAAATGAAAAAGCGACCGGGGCCGTGTGGTCCCGGTCGCTCCGGTTGATGGGGCTGTATGGTTCAGCGTCTCATTGCACTTCTTTTGCCGGGCTTGTGAGGATCAATTAGCGGGGCGGGAGGTCACTCTGTGCCGCCACCGTCGTCGATAACCGGATCCAGGAACAGAATGCGGCGGAACCAGTCGTCGGCACCGATCTCATTGCCATCCTTGTCGAAGTCCCACTGGTTCCAGACGGCATAGAAGAACTGGCCGCCGGGGCTGCAGGTGACCGAGGCCTCGCCCGACTCGAAAAGCTGGCTGCCCTCGATGGCGTCGAACTCATTGCAGAAGCCAGGGGTTTCTTCAGCAATGATACACTCATCGATCGTATGGCCCCAGACCATGTAGTCGTCGCCCCAGTCCACCGCCCGGCTGTAGAACAGGTCGAGCGGCGGGGCCTCGCCGGCATCGTAGGCGCTGCTGTGGCCCGTCTCGTAAACCATGAAGAAACGGGACGGATCACGGGTGTCGTCGTCATACAGCGGAGCGGTGAACCCCTCCGGCAGCGACGAGGTGCCGACCCAGGCCTCGTTGATGGTGCGGGTGGTCGGGGTGTAGCGCGGATCGAGGACCGTCACCTTCGAGCCGAGGAGCTGGGAGACGTTGCGGGCCTGTTCGAACTCGCCGGCGCCGTAGGTTGCGCAGACCGGGAACTCGGTCTCCGCCCCCGTGGGTCCCATGAACTCGCAGTTCGTAGTACCGTCGCCGCTGTAGGTGATGCCGTTGGTGTGGGTAAAGCTGGCCGGCAGCGTCGTCCAGGTCCTGCCGCCGTCAAACGAGCGGCGGACATAGAGGTTGACGATGTCCTTGGCCTCGGTCAGGGCCTTCCAGTTGTTGGTCCAGCCGTACATCGCCATCACCATGTCGCCGGCGAGGAAGCCGCGGTGACCCTTGGCCATGTCGTAGGGGTTTTCCCATGACTGATCGTCGAGGGAGTTGACGTTATCATGCAAGCTCCAAGCACTTGTCAGTATTTCACCGTTGTTCACTCCGTACTGCTGCCAGGTCAGAATCTTGGAGATCGGCTCGGCATCGGTCATGTCGAGATCGTCGTAGTAGTCGTTGAACGGGAAGACCGTCAGGCAGTTCGCGGCGTCGCCGCAGGTTTCGCTGGTAAGGACGGTGTTGCCCGAGAGGTTGATTGCCGAGGCGGCGCACAAACCCTTGACGTAGCGGGGATTGGAACCGTCGGTGAAGGCCCAGGCGGACGAGCCGTCCGGGTTCACGCATTCCATCTTGTCGTAGCCGTAGGGGTTGTCGTTGTCATCCAACCCGCCGGTGCAGATCTCGACCGCCTCGCAGTTCACGTAGCCATCGCAGGATGTTACCGTCTCGCAGGTGGTCTCGTCGTTGCAGGTGGTCACATCCTTGCAGATTTCGACTCCCTCCTCACAGGTTTGCGGCTCGAGGGTCGGAGTGCCGCTGCCATCGAGATAGGGATAGCACCGCGACAGGAGCGGATTTCTCTTGCAGATACTGGCTTTGTAATCGTATGCAGGATTGGGAGCATTGTCCGTGCACACCTTCTCTATCGTGCACACGTTCTCTGTTGTACACACCGGTTCGGTTGTACATGCCTTGTATTCGGTCGTGCATACTTGCTCGGCCGCAGTCGGCATGACGAACCGCCGGGCCATGATGTCGGCCGGGCCGCCGCGACGGATGATCCCCTGCTTCCACAGCTGAAAGCCCACCAGGCCACTCGGGCCGGCATCGTACCAGTCCTGGGAGATGACGCTCGGCCGCCGGGCGATCTCGGTCTGGTAGAGGGTGGAGGTCAAGATCCCTGCCTGGGATTCGTAGATCGGGTCGGCCGTGAAGGCGTAGAAATTGAAGCCGGACAACGGCGCTGCTTCCAGCAGGCCGGTGGGGTCGGTCCAGCCAGCCGGGTAGACCGCAGGCTGGTTGAGCATCATGCCCTGCGACACCAGTTCCGGCTTGAACATGTCGAAGGTGTGGTACCAGACGTTCTTGCCCATGTCGCGCTTGTCTGCCTCGGTAAGCTCCCCGTCTTCGCAATAGCCGTCGTCGCAGATATCGCCCAGGCCCTTGTTCTCCTCGTAGGTTACGTAGAACCAGGCGCTGTCGATCGGGCATTTATCGGGATCGGTCTTGTCGAATGCGCAGGATGCATCCGAGGAATAGCCGTGCAGCCCGAGCCGGGCCCGGGTCGAGGCGGTGGTGCCGCGCATCAGCCGGCCATCCTCGGTGACGCACATCTCAATTGTCTGCGACGGCCCTTCGGGGGTCACTATTGCGACCGGGATTGTGTATGCGCAGAAGTCGGCGGTGCCGCTGCCGTCATAGTCGACGAAGCAGTACGGCTTGCTGTCCGTGGCCGTGCACATGGCGTTGTCGGTCAGGCGCATCGGGATCGCCATCGGCACAGCGGCCTTGGGGCTGCCGGTGGGGTTGGCCGCTACCCATGCAGCGAGACTCCCGGTGGTATTGTAAAAGGACCCGTAAGTTTCATCGCCGCTGACCAGGCCAAAGTCGTTCCAGTCGATATAGGAGTACCAGGTGTCGGTCTGGTGATGGGCGACAGCGCCGCTCCAGCCCTCGCCGGGGCCCTCACCCTCGCCGGGACGGATCCCTTCCGGGTCCTCCTGCCAGGTGACGACACAGCCGGCGCCCTTGACGCAGACTGCCTCGGGCCGGTTGGCGCTGCGCACGCCGGAACTCAGGCGTTCAGCCTTGAACCAGGTGAAGGTGCTGACGCCTCCTTCCACGGCCGGTGGCAGCATCACCCCCCGCGCCGCCCAGACGCAGGAGAAGGGATAGTCGCCGACCAGGGGGTAGCCGTCTTCGGCCAGGTCCGCTGCTTTCTGGACGCCCTGCGATCCGGCCACCCCGAAGGAGTCTTCGAGGTAGGGGCAGGGGGTCAGGGGGTCTCCGTCGCTGCAGATCCCGGCATCCGCCACCGTTCTCGACGCCGCCAGGTGTGTCGCAAGAAGGCTCTGCTCAGTGGCAGTCATGGAGTAGGCGGGACTGCCGCTGCCGCAGTACTTGCTGACCCAGGTGACCAGCACCTGGTTGCCGTCAGAGGCGGTGAAGGTCCGGCCGACATCGCCGTAATAGGGGACCAGTTTTCTCCCCACCTTGATCTTGATGGAGGAGAGGTCGCCGGATTTCGACAGGTTGGTGCGCTTCCAGGTGGCGCCATCGTCGAGGCTGACCGCGCCGTAGGCGTCACGCCTGCCGTGGCCGGGGAAGCCGCCGTAGCCCTCCTCTTCGATGAAGGTGACTGCGCCATCGGTATAATGATTGATCAACGGGCGGACATACCCGCGGGTCTCAACCGGTGTTGTTTCGTCGTCCGCTTTATAGTAGTCGATCCCCTCCAGAATCGTTCCGTCCGAGGACTGCGGCGGGACATAGAGCGGCAGCATGCGGATGGTCGCAAACTCCGTTTCCAGATCAGGCGTGTTGGAAACATTCTTACGGAACATTGGGCCATCGTCGGCGACAGCCCCGGTTGTCCACAGCATGAGCATGCCCAGACAGATAAACGAGCGTTTCTTGATCTTCATCATACGTCCCTCCTTGACCAGGTATTCCATATCGTTTGAGGAGAACTCCGGAACAGACACGGTTGCAGATTGCACATATTCCCTCATTGCGTTGCCATCTCGCGGATTCTGTCGGTCATCCAGCCTGCGGAACCTGACTGGCTTCCGCAGGCCGACGGTTTCTTCAATTCACCACTCTATTTCGATCTCACCTTCACAAGCTGTTTTTTCTGGGTCTCCTTGTAGAACTGGACTTTCCACCGGTTGAAGTCATGGCCGGTGATCCGGAAATCGGCGACATAGTCGCCGGTCCACAGAAAATCGGGCTCGTAGGCGGTGGTGCCGATGCGGCTCTGGATCAGCCGGCCATCCTCCCAGTCGGTATCGCCGTCGCCATCCACGTCGCCTTGGGAGGCAGCTTCCGGATCGGGGTACGAGACCTTGCGGAACCAGACATCCGACCCCTGGAAGTGCTGCTTCCCGTCCTCCTCGTACAGGGGCAGGTCCTGTTCCCAGGTGGTGTAGAGGGTGGTGCCGAACGGGTTGCTGCTGAACTGGACATCGCCCTGGAGGGCGTCGCCCTTGGCCATCCAGTTGAACTCGTCGAGGCTTGCCGGGAAGGCCGGGTTGGGCTTGTTGGGATAGCCGTCTCCGTCGAAGGCGTCCGTTGTTGGAGATCCGGCGGCA
The DNA here is from genome assembly GCA_008933635.1 of Desulfobulbaceae bacterium. Lineage (GTDB taxonomy): Bacteria > Desulfobacterota > Desulfobulbia > Desulfobulbales > Desulfocapsaceae > Desulfoprunum. The sequence goes on from WBUQ01000080.1 coordinate 14,650, forward strand.
TTGAGGTATGGAGGGCTGTCTGGCACATACAGCGGGTTTTCCTTGGGATAGGTCTCGAAGACCAGTGCCAGGTCGCCGGCTTCGCCGCCGGTGCTGCCGGTGATGGCGGCCTTGGAGTAGAAAATATCCTTGAAGATTTCGACCTCGTCTTCCTCGTCTTCGCTGGGATAGAGCTGCGGGGTGTTTTCCTTGGTGCCGACGGCGACGAACAGGATATTGGGGTTGTTGAAATCCCCGACATCATAGACCTCGGGCGCCCCGTTCATCGACATGTCGGCCGGAAATCCCGTTTCGGCCGGATACGGCTGGTCGATGGTCTCGGGGGTGAGGATCACCCGGCAGTCGGACACCGATTCCTTGTGGTTCTTCAGATTCGACACGTTGAAGGGCAGGGTCCAGCTCCGGCCGCTGTCTTTCGACACCCGGACGTAGAAGTCGTAATGGTCCTTGCCCTTTTTGCCGGCCGACCAGTTGGCGCAGTGGGCGAAGCCGCTGACGATGGTGTTGCCGCGGATGGCCAGGCGGGCGGAGAAGACGTTCTCGAACGGGTTGCCCTCGACATCCGGGGTATAGCCATCGTCCTTCCACTGCTTGTCGCCGCCATCGTTTTCGCGCCAGAAGCCGCTCGAATCCTGGAGGTTGGCGTCGGTCCAGTAATAATGATCGATGTTGGGGGTGTTATGGTTGCCGAGCAGGTCGCCGCTGCCGTCACCGGAGGCGTTGTCGCCGGTGCCGTCCTCGTTGCCGACATCGGCCGGGTTCTTGAACCACGCCGCGGTGGAGGCGCTCAGGTTCAGCGGCTTGTCGTCCATGTCCGCCGCCTCGAAGCCGTCGCGGAACAGCCGCACCATGGCATCGGCCGGGGCCCCCTGGCCGTCCTTGCCCTCCTTGTACAGCAGGCCCAGGGTCACGTCGGCGCCACTGGCCGGATCATAGGCCTCGTTGACCACCAGCCTCACTCGCCGGGCGTTCTCATAGAGATCGTTGTCCATCTCCCAGGCGTCGGCATTCGGCAAGTTGATCTGGTCGCCGTGGCCGATGGCCTCGGGATGGGCGAAGTTGAAGTGGTGATAGTAGACGTTCTTGCCGTGGCGGTATTTCTTTGGCGCGTCCTTGTTGTTGTCGGGGGCGTTCGGATCCTGCGTCGCGGAACAGCCTAAATTTTCCGGAAGCAGGGAGACGATTTCACCGGCCGGTGTTTCAAGACACAGATCGACCCGGTCCATTACCTTGTCGTTGTCCAGATCCTTGGTGTTGTATGGCAGATGGCATTTGGTGCAGTCGAGCGCCTCCTGGTGCCAGCCCGGCATGTGGTCGGGCAGGTCGTAGTAGGCACCTTCCAGCCGTTCTGTCGTCGGGACGTCACGCGGGAACATCCCCCTGCCGCCCATGTATTTGATGCAGGGGACGAGGCGTGAGCCTCCCACCGGTGAGAGGGGGTTCACCGTACTCACTCCCGCAGGCAGTTCGCTCACCGGTGCTTCCGTCAGGTACGGATAGCCAGTATACGGATAATAGGCAAAACGGCTTGTGTCCCAGGTGCCTCCCTTTGCCTCGCATTCTGGTTGAGAAGCCATCGGGATGAAGCGGTCGCGCGGCACCTCATGCCCGTAATGGCAGCTGCGGCAGTCGGAGTTGGTCGCCCCGGCCTCCCAGGTGCCATTTCCCATATTCACCAGCGGATAGGGAGCCTTCTGCTCCATCGCCGCCGCCTGCTTGTCGCCGCCGACGCCCACGCCCTTGGTCTCCTCGTAGGCCACCAGGGCCAGGGTCTCGTTGTTGTGGTTCAGCAAGACCAGGTTAGCCCGCGAGGCGCCGGTGTTGCCGTCGAGGGGTTCGCCGCTCCAGTAGACGCGGGTGCCATCGATCTCGGCGGTTCCGTCGGTGTTGATAGTGGCATCGCCGGGTTCGGTCCCTGCGATGTTGCCGTAGGCGTCTTTCCAGTCGCCGTCCAGAGAGTAGAAGGCGACGACGGCGGCATCCGTGCCGGGGATGGCATACTTGCCGTCGCCATCGATCCGCGGGTTGCCGGCGAACTGGGCGCAGTACGGCGCACCCAGCCTGCGCGTCTTGGTTGTAGCGGTGAAGGTGTTCTTCCCCGCGCCGCATCGGGGGCACTTCCAGTCGGCTGGCAGTTCCTCCCACAGCAGCGGCTCGCTGTTGGTGCCGCCCTCATAGGAGTAGTTGCAGTCGATGTCATCCGTGTGTACGTGGACAACGACTGTTTCCTCTACCTTCTCCCGGCACACGGCGTTGTCGGTGATCGGCGCGGGCGGCGACATGGTGTGCAGGGCATGGGGGCGGGAGACCTTGACGAATTCGCTCTTCGCCATCCCATCTTCCGGGCAGGTCCAGGTATCCGGCAAATCGGTGAACTTGGTGCCCGGCAGGATGCCATGCTCAACATCGCCGATTTCCGGATCGTAGACATAGCCGCACTCGGGGCAGACGTACTCGGAGTTGCCGTCGGCGTCGCCGGTCGGGAGCGCGTCGTCCCCGCCCTCGGTGGGGACGAAGGCGGTGTCGATGTCGTCGAACTCGTCCCAGCCGATGAAGCTGTACCAGATATCGGTCTTGTGGTTGGTCGAGGCGCCGGTCATGCCGGCCCCGGGACCACGGCCGTGGCCGGTCTTCAGTCCGCCGGGGTCTTCTTGCCAGGTGACGGCGAAACCGCCGGTCCCCGGAAGGGGTGCAGCACTGCTGTCATAGAGCGGTTCGACGGCGGCGGTGAAATTGTGGATCGCATCCCGGCGGCCGGTGGACAGCTGCTGGGGTTTGAACCAGACTATCTCGCCGTAATCGACGCTCTCCGGATCCATCTGGAGCACGCCCCTTGCCGCCATCACGCAGGAGTAGGGCCGCTCGCCCAGATCCGGGCGGGGGTCCTCGTCGCCCTTGACATCGAGATAATCCTTCGATCGCTGGTCGCCCTTGACCTGATAGATGTCCTGGGCATCTTCGATGTCCCACGGGTTGTTGCTGTGGCAGTACTTGTCGACCCAGGTCACCATGGCGTAATGGCCGGCGACGGCCAGGTCTTGCGATTCCGAGTCGCCGGGATATTCGACGCCGTTTTCGAGGATGTATGAGGACTTGACCGCTGTGCGGGACAGGTTGGTCCGCTTCCAGGTCAGGCCGTCGTCGAGGGATACGGCGGTATGGACGTCACGGGCATAGCGATTGCCTTCATCGAAATTGCCGTCCCCGTTCGGGTCATATGCAGGGACGTTGTTGAACAGGACATCCTCCTCTTCCTCGATAAAGGAGACGATAAGGGGCTTGACCCTGGCGAAATCCGCTTCGCTTTTCGCCGAACAGTCGACGCATTCGTCGGAGGATTCCCCGGCCGTGCAGCACGCGACCAGTTCGCCCGCGGCGTCGAGGACATACGGCTGCCCCTTGGTGCTCCGGGCCTTCACATAGACCTCCATCGTCTTGATGATGGCCTCGCCGCTGTATGCCTCGGGCGTCCTGGAAATTTTCTTGCGGAAGATCTCGGAGAGAACCGATGCGTCGTTGACCTCCACCTCGAGGGTGTAACTGCTCTGCAGGGCGCTGAGTTGCTGCTCGGTCATGCCGGAATCTGCAGAAAACACCATTTCCACATGGGCGATCTCGCCGGATTCAAAATACTCTTCCAGGAGTGTGCTGATCTCGAAGTAATGGGTGGGGCTGCTGCCGTCTTCGCCCGCCACCAGCGCATTGCTGGGATAAGGGTATGCCGCGTCGTTGGCCGTGATGACCAGCCGCAGTTTCCCTTCGATATCGGAGTCCTCGTACTTGTTCCAGATCTGCACCGGCACCAGAATCGTTCCATCGCCGTTCGGTGTCGGAGGGGTTGGCTGGGTGATTTCGACCGTTCCATCAATCTTTACCCAGTCTGCCGCTGCCTGCGAAGACATACCCATGATCAGCAACAGGGCTAACAGGGTGCACTGCCATCTGCGTGGTTTCATCGCTTCCTCCTTTTGCACTCGCCGAGCCTCGTCGACGGGAGCGGTTGATGTGGGCTATGGGAAATGACCGTTTACTATTGAGAAATCGGTGCGATACGGGCTTGGATCGGTGCCTTTCCCCGAATGGAGACCGATGATGCCATTGCTTAAACAAGAGTCGTGCCATACCGGAGGCTGAAGCCGTAATTGCCGGCCTGCACGGCCATGTGTTGAGTATTGCGGGCTATTTTGAGGGGACAGTGTTGCCGGGGGAGGCATTCGGGG
>WBUQ01000081.1 GCA_008933635.1 Desulfobulbaceae bacterium
CCAGGGGAGGGCGGGGCAACCTTTTCCTCGAGATCGAATTCCTGCCGCATCCGCTGTTCACCGTTGTCAAACGCGATATTTTCCTCAACCTGCCGGTGACTCCCTGGGAGGCGGCGCTCGGGGCGACGATCGCCGTGCCGACCCTGGGCGGCACGGTCGACCTGAAACTGCCGGCGAACTCCCAGACCGGCCAGAAACTGCGGCTCAAGGGGCGGGGACTGTGCTCGAAGAACCATGCCGGCAACCAGTATGTGACCCTGGCCGTGCATGTTCCCGAGGCCAGGACAGCCGAGCAGCGGGACCTGTATATGAAGATGGCGAAACTGATGCCGTTTAATCCGCGATCCGGGATGGGAGGTTGAGTCATGGCGGAGCGATACTCGATTACCGTGCTGGATGAGGGTCTGTTCCTGGGGCTTGCTGAAGTCTGCATGATCTGCCGGATCGATCATCAACTGGTATTCGATATGGTCGACGAGGGGCTGCTGAGTCCCGAGGGGCCGTCGCCGGAATCCTGGCGGTTCGATGCCGTGGCGATCAAGAGGATTCAGGTCACCCGGCGGCTGCAGAACGACCTTGGCGTCAACCTGCCGGGGGCGGCCCTGGCCCTCGACCTCCTCGACGAACTGGAAGAGCTGCGTTGCCGGCTGCGGCGGGTAAGTCAGCGGGAATAGAGGCGGGGAGTGACAGGTGCGGCGGATGGCCGGGGCGCAGGGCCGGGCGAGCCGCTGGAGAGCGATTGGCTCAATAAATGGAGAAAAAATTCAATGGTTACATCTATTATCCTGATGAATGTGGAGCGGTCGAAAATCAACGAAGTGGCGCAGCAGCTGGCCGATACGACCGGCGTCTCCGAGGTCTATTCGGTCAGCGGCAACTACGACCTGGTGGCCGTCTGCCGCGTCCCCACCAATGACGATCTCGCCGAACTGGTGACGAAGAGGTTGCTGAGTATCCAGTACATCCTGAAGACCGAGACGATGCTGGCTTTCAAGGCCTTTTCCCGGCACGATCTCGAAACCATGTTCTCCATCGGCCTCGACGGCAGATAGCGGCTGTGGATCAGGCCGGAGTCGGTCCCGCGGCCGGCCCGCCCTGCGGTTGAGTCTTGGCAGGCCCCTTGAGGAAGGGGCGCTCTATGTAGGTATAGGTGAAGGCGGCCAGGCAATAGGTGGCGATGCCGGCGAGCAGGAACATCGGCAGGCCGCTCAGGTGATGGATGCCGGCGAAATCCCGCGCCTCGGCACGGATGAAGGTGATCAGGGTCGGGTGGAGCAGGTAGAAACTGAAACTTACCAGACCGACGGCACGCAGGGGCGTGAAGCTCATGACCCGGCTGAGCAGGGTGTTGTTGGCGAGCACGACCAGCAGGATGAACAGACCCGCCGCGAATCCGTAGAATCCGGGATGCCGCAGGGCGTTGAAGGATTTCAGTTCCGGGATGAGCCTGGCCGACAATACGATCAGCACCAGCAGCAGGACGAGTCCCGTGACGGAACAGAAATGCCGGACGAAGGTGCGGTCGAGCCTGAGGAAGTACCTGTTCTCACCCAGCCAGTGGTACAGGTAGGCGATCATCATCCCGGTCAGGAAGTTGCCGAGCATCGGTTCCAGTTTTTTGCCGTAGCCATACAGGGCGATGAACTCCGTCGAGGTGTAGCGGTGGGCGACGATCGTCAGTACCAGCAGGAAGATGACGGACGGCAGCTGTCTGCCGCGGAGCAGCAGGTACAGGGCGGCGACCACCAGGGGCAGGACCATGTAGAAGAACATCTCCTGCGGCAGGGTCCAGAGGTGTCCGTCGCCCTGGAGAAAGAGGAGGTGGCGGACCATCTCGTCGGTTTTGCCGTGCATCATCATCGCCAGCACCAGAAAGGCATAGTACATCGGCAGGATCCGCTTGAGTCGCCGTGTCAGGTAAGCCCCCATGAAGCCGGGGGAGACGGCCCGCGACGGCTGCCTGATAAAGGGCGCGGAGAGCAGGAAGCCGCTCAGGGCAAAGAACAGCCAGACGCCGAGCGAGCCGATGCCCTTGAGCACGCCGGTGTGTTCGGCCAGCACCACCAGAGCGGCGAAACCGCGAATGCCGTCGAGGGCTCCGATATGCAGCCCGGCGGAGGAAGTCTTCTCCCTGAGGTCGGCGATGGCCGGGAAGGTCGAAATGTTGAATGTGCTCAGCAGGAGGAAGAAGGCCAGGGCATAGACCAGCGGCATGGCGATGCCCAGCAGGTTGTTGTCTTCCTTCAGTTCACCCCGGAGGACGACAAACGGGTCGTTTCCCTCCGTCGAGATCAGCACATGGTCTTCCTTCAGGTCGATGGAAAGGATACCGTTGCCGGGAGCGAAGGCCTCGTGGAACTGCCGGTGGTCGAACGTCCGCTTGCTGCCGTAATGGCTCTTGAGGGTGAGGCGGTAGAGTTTGACCTGACCGGCCTCTCGTCCCAGGTCCAGGCGGATCTTCCGCGCCACTCCGTCGTTGAAGAACAGTTCCTGCCTTTCCCTGATCCCCGCTCGGAAGATCTCGCTGCGCACTGAATTGAGTTCATGGAAGGCGCTGACACTGCTGGCGTAGTAGAGGCCGATTTCGTCCGGATGGTCGAATTCGGCCTCGATGGTCGCCGAGAAAAAACTGGAGAGGGCGATGTAGGAGAGCAGGTAATGGAGCAGCAGGAAGAACGCCAGAGCGGCGAGGGGCTTCCAGAAGCGAAGAAACCGGGAGATCTGCATAGAGGGTGATCGGATGAGTTCAGTTCAACCGGTTATTCATGGCGTTCGATAGGGATGGAGCGCCCGAACGGAACACCTGCCTAAAAAAGTGTCGACCCCAGCGATTTCAGTTTCTCGATCTGCTGTTTGGCAGATCTGGCTAGGTCTTCGACCTGCTGCTGTGATGCCGGAGTGGTTTTGAAGGTCGGTTTCTGCAGCAGGGAATATATGATGTCGACGGCGTCGTCGACGGTCATCAGACTGATATTGATGACCATATCGTAGAGACGGCTGTCCCAGGGGTCCATGCCATAGACCTGGATACCCCACTTGCGGCGCTCTTCGTCGTCCTTCTTCAGCACGTACAGGGCCTGTTCGGCAGAGATGTTTTCCCGGCTCATCTCTTCCTTGACGCGGGTGTTGATATCGGCGTTGATCCTGATTTTCAGCACATGGGGGATGTCGCGGAGGAAGAAATGCCCGGCCAGGCCGTGATAGACCAGATTGTCCCTGCGGGCATGCTCAAGGAGGGCCGAACGGTAGTATTTGACGTAGCGCTCGGGGCCGCCCCAGAACCGTTCAAGCACCTTTGGACTGTCATGCAGGGCCCGGACGAGCTTGATTTCCGGGATGTTGAATTCTTCCGAGGCCTCGAGCAGGATATCGCGAGAGATGCACTCGTAACCCATTTTTGCCGCCAGTTTCTCGGCGACTTCCTTCCCCCTGCTGTAGGAGCCCCTGGTGATAGTGACGATCGACATGCAATCTCCTGTGGTCGAATTCCAAAGAGAACGCCGCCTTTTTGTTACCGGGACATCTGTTCTGGTAATGAGCGGGCACGAACTTTGAGTAATATCCGGCAATAGTCATAAATGGCAAAGGTCGGCCTGTCAATAAAAAGGAAGATATCGCCTATAATTACAGGTGTCTTCCTGCGGGTTTTTCAGTAGACTCATTTTTCGCGAGCGGATCACCGTGACTGGAACAAACTTCCAGGTGATGCATCCTCGGCAGAATATGGTACATTGCGGCATCTGTTTATGTGCTGGGGCGTGGTGGTGTCCGGAAAGTCGATTTCCCGTTGCTGCTTGAACACAAGAATCGAGGTAGGAAGATCATGAAACAATTGTTGCTGCTTATTGACAGAATTATCAGCCGGGTCAATGTCAACCTGGAGGAATTTGGTTTTGATGTCGGGCCGTTCATCAACGCCTCGACCAATCTGGCGAAGATGCTCGACTACTATGCATCGTATGCGGTCACCTCGAAGCATCCGCTGAAGCTGCAATTCAGCAATTCCAATATTGCCGCCAGTTATTTCCTGGGCAAATGCATGGTCAACCGCTCCGTCGTCTACAAGAGCGACGTCAGGGGCGATGAGCTGAAAAGGAAAGGGGAGACGATCGTCTTCGGATCGAAGGAGCTGCCACTGGTGGAGGACGAGGTCATCACCATCAGGGACAGTTTCCTCTTCCGCACCCTGATCCACAGCAAATCCCACAACCTGGAAACGCCCGAGGAATTTTTTATCCGCAATACCGTGGCCGGGCATTTCTCCAATATTCATGGCTCGACCATGGAGGGCTGCTATCTGGGAGTCTTCGCCACGGTAGACCAAATGTCGCTGCACTCCTGCATCGTCGGCGAATTTTCCTATGTCCAGGCGGAAGAGCTGTTCCATCGGGCGATCAAGCCGGGCACGGTGTGGATCGCCAACGAGTCGTTTTCCTTCCAGTATACCTACCAGGAAGATGTGTTGAAACGCTACGTGGCCCTGGACGAATCCTTCAGGCCGGTCGGACTGCTCATCGATTTCGTCGAGAGCCGCAAGAGTGATTTCGAGCGCCTGTTCTCCCAGGTCAACATGGACGTCCTCGATACCCCGCAGAGCTCGACGGTCAACCGTTTCGCCCTGATCAAGGGCAAGACCAGGATCGGCAAGAATGTCCTGATCTGCCAGCGGGCCTATCTGGAGAATGCCGAGATGGGGGTTGGGTCCAACGCTCAGGAGAACACCTATATCATCAATTCAACGCTCTCCGGCTACAACGTCACCGCCCATGGCGCAAAGATCATCAACTCCACCCTGGGAGAGAAGATCTTTGTCGCCTTCAACTGTTTTCTCAACGGGAAGATCGGGGCCAGAATCGATATCGGCGCGGGTTGCATCATCATGCCGCATACCATCATCGATGCGGAAGAACCGATCACCATCCCCGGCGATCATCTGGTATGGGGCTTCATCGGTTCGCAGGGCGACCTGATGACGAATTCGATTTCCCTCGACGAGTTGGAAAAGATGACGGAGGTGACAGTAGGCAGTATGTCCTTTCACGGCGATGGAAAGGTTTTTGTCAACGCCTTCAGAAAACGCTTCGAACATATCCTGGAACTGAACGGGGCTTATTTTACCAAAGGAAAAAACCGGGGTCATGCCCAGAGCGATCAGAGCGCCTCGTTCAATATGATCCAGCCGTACAGGACCGGTCCGAACCGGGGTATCTACCCGACCATAACGATTGAACCATGAACATGCGGTGCCACCCGCTGCCATTGCCTGGACATAAAACAGCAATGGCAGTGTGGACTTGGCGTTGCACGACAAACTACGATGGTGGTATGCTACCGTAATTTTTCCAGGGCCAGACGATGCAGGAATATTCTGCGCAACCGAAATACTGACAAAAGAGGTACATGGGGATACAGAAAACTGCTCCTTGAAGGAGTCTCCAATGATTGGCCATCGCCGGTTCCGTTTTTCTCATGGGAAAAGAATGGAGCGGCCGTTCAACTGACACTAGCGACACAAGTGTGCAATGACCAACCACGAATGAGAGAATATGCATGAATACAGCGAGAGAGCCGGAGATTGTCCGCGATATCGGAGAGTTCAAAATTCAGGGTCTGGCCATTCCCTACCCCGAATTCGTCCCCAGGCTGTATAACCTCTGTCTATCCCTTGGGTTCAGGAGGGGGTACATCATGCCTTCCAGGGCCTTCTGTTCCGATGAAAACCAGGGATTCCCTATCATCCTGCTGACCAAACACTTTGGCACCTTCCCCTTCAATCACGGACGGGTCGGCGGCATCATCGCCACCGATCGCCATGGTCCGCATGCCCACCACGGAGAGGACTCGGTGATCGTCCAGGCCAGCCATGTTGGCTATGATCCGAAAACAGGGATCTATGGCACCTGCGAGCGGCCAAAGACGGAAGGGAACTGTCTCACTCCTTCATGCGGCAAGATAACCCATGCCATCGCCCCTTATCTCGAGCAGTATAAATTTGCCCAGAAACGGATATTCCTGCATAAGGATGTAAACGGCAGATGCCTGATCACCGCCAAGGATTCGTTTATCGACTTTGCCTCGAAGCCGGTAACGGACGGGTTGGTGCTGCGTCTGCGGGACATTGCCAGGATCAATGGCGACGGACGGATCGTCCCGGTGGCAACCCATAGCACATCCCACTCCTACGAAGTCTCCGACAGTTTTCGGGAACGGCTGGAAAAAAACGGCTACGTCTGGAGAGACGGCACCGGCGAAGGGATGGGGGAAATGTTGACTGCCGATCTCTTCTATTTCCGGGAAGATCTGCATGAGACGGATGAATCGATCCTGCTTGAGCGGAACCTGATCGAGTTCATGCCGCTCATCGTTACCCACAAGAGTCCGGCGATGAAGGCCGCCAAGATCAACATCCAGATGGAGTTTGCCCGCACAGTCGAGTCCATCCGTCGCGGCACCGAATATAACGGCAAGAACCTCCTGTACATTGCCGGCCTGAATGTTGATATCTCCACCTATGAGACCTTTCCGTCGACCACCTATTTTGTTCCTTGGGCAGCACATATTCAACTGAAGGACGCCTGTCCGATTTCCGGTGGGATGCACCCCCTGGAGCAGGATGAGCTGTTTGCCAAATTGATGGAGCAGGAAATGACCAACCCGGATCAGACCGATCTGAAGGAACAGATCATCCGGATGATCTTCTCACCACGGTTCGATATCAGGACCCCCCGCTAGATTCAGCCTCTCCTGCGGTTGCCGGTTCGATCCGGCCCGGTAACCGCAGGAGGTCGCAGATACCCCGCCTCGCTACAGGTTTGTCGAATTATTTCAATATGGAAGGTGGCCATTTTCAGGCAAGTCGGAGTTTTTGCTTGACGCGGTCATGATTCGATCAGTATACAGTCATGGTTTTGCAACGCCAACCATGGGCAGGAATCTGATCTTGGGCTCTTTCCCCCCATAGCTGACGATGACGAAGAGAACACATCCTCTTGCGCCAGAACAGAACGACTCAAAAGTCGGGGGGCAGTGAGCGACCTGGATTCCTGACTTTTGCCGTGATGGCTCCAGTCATGCAGTGGAGGGATATCCCGGAGACTCTCTTTTTCAAGGGGATCGATGGATACTCTTTTTTGGGCACTCGCTGTCATCATGGCGGGAGGAATCCTGCCGTTCGTGTTGTACCGGCAGTTCAGAATGATGAAGGCGGCAGCCGTCATCGTCACCATTGCCGGCTCCCTGCTTGGATTGCTGGCCGTCCTCCCCGCCCTGCAGGATACCGGTCCACCGGCCGTGACCTGGTCCTGGCAGCACTTCCTCACCCTTTCCTTTTCCCTCGACGCGCTTTCAGCGTTCTTTCTCGTCCCTATTTTCCTGATCTGTCCGATAGCGGCGCTGTACAGCTTTCATTACATGGACCATCCCGATGATGCATGGCGTATCGCCGTCAATTACTTCTTCTTTGCCGTACTGATTGTCTCGATGGCCCTGGTGGTCTGTGCCGATTCCCTGATCACCTTCGCGCTGGTCTGGGAGGTCATGTCGCTGTCCTCCTTTTTCCTCGTCGTCCATGACTTCCAGAAGAAGGAAACGCGGAGTGCCGGCTATCTCTATTTTATCTTTGCTCAGACCGGAGCGATGTGCATCTTTGCCGCCTTCGGTCTGATCTACAGTTCTACTGGCAGTCTTTCCTTCGCCCTGATCGATCAGTTGCCGGCCCAGACCAAGCTGGCAGTTTTTCTCCTGGCGCTCCTCGGCTTCGGCTCGAAGGCCGGGATCTTCCCGCTTCATATCTGGCTGCCCCACGCCCATCCGGCCGCCCCCAGTCATATCTCGGCGATCATGTCCGGGGTCATGATCAAGATGGGGATCTACGGAATTTTCCGGATCTATACTCTCCTCGGGGATACCTCCCTGCTCTTTGGCCAGATCATTCTGGCGGCCGGGATGATATCCGGGGTGCTGGGTGTCGTCTATGCCCTCGGCAAGCATGACATCAAACGGTTGCTGGCCTACCACAGCGTCGAAAATATCGGCATCATCCTGATCGGAGCCGGCCTGGGGATGATCGGTATTGCCACCGGCCGCCCCGCCATGGCGGTCTTTGGCTTCGCCGGCAGCCTGCTCCATGTCCTCAACCACTCGATTTTCAAATCGCTGCTGTTCATGGGGGCGGGTGCCGTGCTCCAGAAGACCGGCATCCGCCATGTCGACGAACTGGGAGGTCTGATCAAGCGGATGCCGACCACCGGCAGGACCTTCCTGGTCGGTTCCATCTCCATCTCGGGGCTGCCGCCCTTCAACGGGTTCATCAGCGAGTTCCTGATCTATTTCGCCGCGTTCCATGGTCTGACTCTTCCCGGCATGCCGTTCCTCCTCGCTGCCCTGGCCATCATTTCCCTGGCCGTCATCGGAGGATTGGCGGCCGCCTGTTTCACCAAGGTGGTCGGCATCGTTTTCCTCGGTGAACCGCGGTCGGAAGGCGCTGCCAGGGCATCGGAGGCGCAGGCGTCGATGCTGGTGCCGATGTGGCTGCTCGCCCTGCTCTGCCTGTTCATCGGCATCTTTCCCGAGCCTTTTGTCCGGCTGGCCTTTTCCGGCCTCCGGGATATGACGCTGCTCGGCCCGATAGAACCGGGAACGGGACAGGAACTGCTGGCAAATCTCGCCTTTGCCGCCCGGCTGTTTCTCGGCATGGTCATTGCCGTCACGCTGTTACGCAAGGTTCTCTATGCAAAGAAGAAGATTGCCAGCGGACCGACCTGGGGCTGCGGTTTCACCCAGCCGAATGTCCGGATGCAGTATACCGGAACATCATATGCAATGAGTGTCGTTGAATTCTTCCAGCCATTCGTGAAAATTCGTGCCGCGTATTCCGGCATCCGCAAGATCTTCCCCGGTCGGACAACCTATGAGACGCATGTGGACGATATCGCCGAAATCGGCATGACCCGGTATCTGGTGCAACCGCTGGCCAGGACCCTCGACAGGTTGCGCTGGATCCAGCACGGGCATATCCAGCTCTACATCGGCTACATCGTTCTGACCATTATCGTGCTGCTCCTTGTCTTCTAGTTGAGATGAATCGTGCAATGACCGCTGTCGCAGGCTGAGGTGGGTATGGAATCAATACTATCGTGTACGCTGGCGCTGTTGCTGGCGCCGCTCTTTCCCGGGGTCATCAACAAGACCAAGGCCTTTGTCGCCAGCAAGAAGGGACCGCCGCTGCTGATGAAGTACTACACCCTGGCCAAGCTGCTGCGCAAGGGGTCGGTTTACAGCACGTCCTCGAGCTTTGTCTTCAAGATGGGGCCGACGGTATCCTTTGCCGCCGCCGCGATGCCGCTGTTCTTCATTCCCCTGGCCGGCCTGCCACCGCTCTTCTCGTTTCAGGGGGACGTCATCGTCCTTTTCTATATCATGGGTATAGGACGGTTCTTCACCATTGTCGCCGCCCTTGACACCGCCTCTCCCTTCGAGGGGATGGGGGCGGCCCGCGAGGCCTTTTTCTCGATGCTGGCCGAGGCCACCATTTTCGCGGTGCTGATCCTGTTCTACCGGATGAACGGATCGCTCAGTCTGGCCGAATACTTCCATGGCGACAAGGCCGTCTCCCTTACCGGGCCGGCGGGGGCCCTGCTGCTGTTCGTCATCGTCGCGATGTTCATGGTGCTGCTGACCGAGAACTCGCGGGTGCCTGTCGACGATCCCCAGACCCATCTCGAACTGACGATGATCCATGAGGTCATGATCCTCGACCACAGCGGCCCGGACCTCGCGCTGATCGAACTTGGCGCCTTTTTCAAGTTGTTCTTCTACTCGGCGTTCATCACCCATCTGCTGCAGCCCCTGACCTCCTTCGGAGCACTGGCGAATGCCCTGATCTTCTACGGCGTGCTGACGCTGGTGTACGTCGCGGTGGGGGTGACCGAGTCGACGATGGCCAGATTCAAGATGAACCTGGTTCCCAAGTATATCCTGACCTCCTTCACCCTGGTGTTCTTCGCCGCCATTCTGACCATGGGATTTCTGCAATGATCAACTATTCCGATGCCGTACTGGTCATAATCCTCCTGTCGGTACTGATCGCCCTCGAATCCAACCGGATGGTCGCCCTGGTGAAGATCATGGGGCTGCAGGGGATCATGGTGTCGCTGGTGCCGCTGTTTCTGCCGCAGCATCAGGAACTCGGCAGCGGCGGGATCATCTTTTTCCAGATCATGATCCTGATCAAGGGGCTGCTGATCCCCGGACTCCTGTATTTCGCCGTGCAGAAGGTGGCCATCAAGCGCGAGGTGGAGCCGATTATCGGCTACCATGCCTCGCTGTTCGTCGGCCTGATGATGATCATGGTGTCCCTCTTCATCACCGAGAAACTCCAGGTCACGCTGCCGGGCGGACACTCCCTGCTGCTCATCACCGCGATCACCACCCTGGGGGCCGGGCTGTTCCTGATGATGTCGCGGACCAAGGCCATCACCCAGGTCATCGGCTACCTGATGCTGGAAAACGGCATCTACCTGGTCGGCACCGCCCTGAGCAAACAGAGCCACACCCGGTATGTCGTCGAATTCGGTGTCCTCCTCGACGTGCTGGTCGGGGTGATGATCATGGGGATCATCCTGCATAATATCAACAGGGCCTTCGATGATGTCGACACGGCCCTTCTTGGCCGACTAAAGGATTGAAGATATGTTGGAATTTGTCTTTCTGCTGCCGATTGTCACCGGGTTGACGGCGATGTTCGTGCCAGTCGCCCTGGGTCGGGGGATATTGCTGATCGCCGCGCTGCTGCACCTGCAGTTGACGGCCATGGCCTGGATGAACAAGCTGAACCCCTATTTCCCCGACTATTTCAGCACCTCACCGGAGGGGTTGCTGATCCTCCTTGTCACGTCCTTCATCTTCCTGTTCATCTCGGTCTACGCGATCTCCTACATGCGTGAGACGGAAATGCAGAGCGAGCACATCTTCATCAGCTGCATGCTGCTGTTCCTCGGGACGATGAGCATGGTGACCCTCTCCGATCACCCGATCGTCCTGTGGATCGCGATCGAGGCGACGACCCTGGTCAGCGCCCCGCTGATCTTCATCAACCGCTCGAAAGAGGCCCTCGAGGCGACCTGGAAGTACGTGCTGATCTGTTCGGTCGGCATCGCCCTGGCCCTGCTGGGGTGCTTCTTCATCACCCTGGCGATGGACATCAAGGACATCGACGCGTCGCTGACCTTCTCCTCGCTGAACGCCGTGGCCGACCAGCTTGACCCGAACTGGCTGAAAGCCGGGTTCATCTTCATCATGATCGGCTTCGGCACCAAGATGGGCCTGGCGCCGATGCATACCTGGCTGCCCGACGCCCACAGTCAGGCGCCGAGCCCCGCCTCGGCGCTGCTGTCCGGGGCCCTGCTCAACTGCGCCTTCCTGGGCATCTACAAGGTCCATGTCCTGATGCACGTGGCCGGACTGGGCGACTATTCGAGCAATATCCTGATCGGCTTCGGCCTGGTGTCGATGTTCGTCGCCGGCATCTTCATCCTCAACCAGCCGGACTACAAGCGGATGCTGGCCTACTCGAGCGTCGAGAACATGGGGGTCATCGCCATCGGCGTCGGTATCGGCGGGATCGCCCTCTACGGTGCCATCCTCCATCTGATCCATCACTCGCTGATCAAATCCTCGCTGTTCCTGTCGGCGGGGAATATCCTTCTCGGATTCGGAACCAGGCTGGTCAAACGGACCGGTAACCTGGCCCGGCTTTTCCCGAAGACCTTTGTCGCCTTCTTTGCCGGTTTCGCCGGCATCTCCGGCTTTCCCCCCTTCGGCATCTTCATCAGTGAACTGCTGATCATCATGGGAGCCTTCCAGCGAGGGCGCTATGCGGTGCTCGCCATTTTCCTGTTTTGCCTGACCCTGGTTTGCGCCGGTGCGGCGCGGATCGTGATGCGGATCTCGTTTGCCGCCAATACCGGTGAAGATGTCCTGGTCGAGGAGCGGATGATCCGCATCCTGCCCTCCTACGCCCTCCTTCTCACCTCCATCGGCCTCTGTCTGTGGATGCCGGAGAGCATATATCAGATCATCCTCAGTACAATCAAGGTCCTCGGAGGTGTGGTCCATGGATAACCTCGTACAGATAGACAACGGGGTCGCGATCAGCAGAGCGGATATCCCCTGCCTCAGCCCGGAGAACTTCGGCCTGACCCTGGCCGATTTTGTCAAGAATGACGGCTTTGTCGTGCAGTTCTTCGCCTATGCAGAACATGGCGGCCACCGGCTGCTGGCCGTGCTCCGCAATGACAAGCTGTATGCCACCGGCTGCGAGGTCGGTGCCGAGTTCCCCTCGCTGACCGGTTGGGTCAGCGAAAAGTTCCACATGTTCGAACGGGAGATCGCCGAACAGTTCGGCATCCGGCCGACCGCCCATCCGTGGCTGAAGATGGTGCGCTATCACCCCAACTATGCCGGCCGCGCCGATGTTTTCGGAAATGATTACCAGAACGAGGAGATCCCGGGTCGCTACGACTGCTTCAGGGTGGAAGGTGAGGCGATCCACGAGGTGGCGGTCGGGCCGGTCCATGCCGGCATCATCGAACCCGGTCATTTCCGCTTCCAATGTGCCGGGGAGGAAGTCCTCCACCTCGAGATCCAGCTCGGTTATCAGCATCGCGGCGTCGAAAAGATGCTGCCGACCGTTGCCCAGCGGCGGCTGCCGATCATCTGCGAGGCCATCGCCGGCGATACCGCGATCGGTCACAACCTCTGCTGTTGCCAGGCGATCGAGGCCCTGGCCGGTCTGAAGGTCGATGCCGGGGCGCAGCTGGTGCGGACCATCGCCCTCGAACTCGAGCGCATCGCCAACCATCTTGGCGATCTCGGCGCCCTCAGCGGCGATGTCGCCTTCAACCCGCCGGCCGCCTATTTCGGCAGGATGCGCGGCGACTTCCTCAATCTGCTGCAGGTGCTCTGCGGCAACCGCTTCGGCAAGGGGCTGGTCCGGCCGGGCGGGGTGGCCTTCGTGATGGGAGCGGAGCAGCGGAAACTGATCATCGACAAGCTCGACGAGATCGAACCGCAGGTGAAAAACGTCTGCGACCTGCTGTTCACCGCCCATACCGTCCAGGCCCGATTCGAGGGCACCGGGCCGGTCAGCCGGGAGATGGCGGCCGACCTCGGACTGGTCGGGTATGCCGGTCGGGCCTGCGGCCTGGCCTACGATGCCAGGGTTGCCTTCCCGACCGAGTGTTACGGCCAGTTGCCGCACAACACCAACGAGATGACCAACGGCGACGTTTACAGCCGGGCGTCGGTCCGCCGCGAGGAAATCATGCACTCGCTCGCCCTGATCCGGCTGCTGCTGAAGCGACCCGAGACGACAGCGCAGGCGGTGATGATGGAGGAGCGCCCGCTGGCGGCCGACTCGCTGGTCGTCACCATCAACGAGGGATGGCGGGGCGAGGTGTCGCACTGCGTGCTGACCGCTGCCGACGGCAGCATCCTGCGCTACAAGGTCAAGGACCCCTCCTTCCACAACTGGACCGGTCTGGCGATGTCGCTGAGGAACCAGGGGATTTCCGACTTCCCGCTGTGCAACAAGAGCTACAACCTCTCCTACTGCGGTTTCGACCTGTGAGGGGAGACGCTGAGATGGAGATTACCGCGCTGCGGCGCGACAGAAGGGTATTGTCATGTTGAAGATCATCAAAAACAAACTGGAGCAGGGCTGCCGGACATCCCCCTATCCGAAGCAGCCGATCGCCCTCTACGAGCGGTACCGGGGCCGGCCGGAGATCAGCCGCGATTGCGATCCGGTGCTTATCAGACAGTGCGCCGAGGCCTGCCCCCAGGAGGCGATCGATCCCGTCAAGGTCACCATCGACCTGGGACGCTGCACCTTCTGCGGTCTGTGCGAAATGCTGTCGCAGGGCAGATTCGTCCGTTTCACCCAGAATTTCGAGCTGGGGACCGCCAGTCGTGCCGATCTGGTGACCGACGGCGGGGCCTATGCCGACCTGGCCAGCCATGCCAAGCAGCATTTCAAGAAGCTGTTCGGCCGGTCCCTGCAACTCCGCCAGGTCTCGGCAGCCGGCTGCAACTCCTGCGAAGCGGACACCAACGTCCTCAACACCCCGTTCTTCGACCTGTCCCGCTTCGGCATCGATTTCGTCGCCTCGCCGCGTCACGCCGACGGCATCCATGTCACCGGCCCGATCTCGCTCAACATGAAGGCCGCCCTGTTGTCCACCTACGAGGCGGTACCGTCGCCCAAGGTGGTGATCGCCAGCGGCAGCTGTTCGATCTCCGGCGGCCCGTTCTATGGCAGCGAACAGGTGATCGGCGATCTCGGCACGCTGCTGCCGGTGGATCTCTATATCCCCGGTTGCCCACCGCACCCGCTGACCACCCTGCACGCCCTGCTCGCCTTCTTCAAATGAAAGAAGACCGCTCCGGCGTTCCCGGAACGGTCTTCTTCCCGCTCAACCGCAGCCCTCGCCGCCGCCGCTGCACCCGCCGGCGGCACAGGCCTTCCGCCTCTTGCCCCTGAGGGTGCTGGTCCTGCCGCCGGCATAGATGAGTTTCAGGGCATCCTCGACGAAGCCTGCCGCTTCCACCGGTTCGACCCCCGATTTCTTCAGGATCTCAAAGGGCGTTTCGCCGATGCCGCTGACAAGTACCGCCCGGCAGTCGCCGAGGACCCTGGCCAGCTTGTGCCAGCGGGTGATGCCGCCGCCGCTGGGCGGGGCCTGGCGTTCCCCGACCTGGCGGAAGGCGCCGTCATGCCGTTCCCAGATCTGGAAGCTGCGGGCCTCGCCGAGATGCTGGTTGACCAGGATGCCCTCGCGGCTGGCGACGGCAATGTAGGGGCGTTTTTCGCCCTCCGGGATGACAGTGGTTGAGCAGGCCGAGAGGCAGCTGCGGAATTCCTCGGTGCGGTCCTCGTCGAGCAGGCCGACCGCGTCGGCCCGGCAACGGGTGCAGTGCCGCATCTGCGGCAGGTAGCCTTCGGCCATGTCGCGGATCGCCTGCATGGTCTCCTTGTCCGGCTGCGGCAGGTGGCCGAAGGGGGTGTTGACATTGGGGAACATCGCCATGCAGTTCAGCAGGTCGACCCCGAGATCCCGCATCCTGGCGGCGACCGCCTCGACGTGGTGATCGTTGATGCCAGGGATGACGATGCAGTTGGCCTTGACGGTAATCCCGTACTCCTTCAACCGCCGGATGGCCGCATCCTGCCGGGCGAGCAGCAGTTCGGCGCCCTGCCGGCCGTGGTAGACGACGTTGTCGTCCTTGACCCAGGCGTAGATCTTCTCGGCGATCGCCGGATCGACGGCGCAGACGGTGATCGTCACGTGGGAGACGCCGATCCCGGCCAGGGCCTCGATATGGGGGCCGATGCCCATGCCGTTCGACGAGACGCAGAGCAGGGTGTCGGGATGATTGCGGCGGATCAGGCGCAGCGTCGCCATCGTTTCTTCCGGATTGGCAAAGGGGTCGCCCGGGCCGGCGATGCCGGCGACGGTGATCCGCGGTTCCTTTTCCAGGACCTTGTCCATGTAGATTCCGGCCTGCTGCGGGCTGAGCAGGGTGCTGGTGACGCCGGGCCGTGACTCGTTGACGCAGTCGTAGCGGCGATCGCAGAAATTGCACTTGATGTTGCATTTCGGCGCCACCGGCAGGTGCACCCGGCCGTATCTGCCCTTGGCCTCGGGGTTGAAGCAGGGGTGACGGTGAAAATCCTTGATGGTGATGTTATCCATGGCGCTTTCCTGTGATGTCTGTCCTGCTGGGAGCAGCGGGGTTGTTTACATGTAGGTGTAACCTACTTCCGAATCGTCCTGTTTTTTCGCGATCAGGGTGTTGACGATGCTGTCGAACAGGGCCTGCGCCCCGTGGTAGCCGAGATGGAGCAGGCGCTGGCCGCCGAGGCGGTCGTGGATCGGGAAACCCACCCGCACCAGCGGAATCCCCTCCTTCCTCGCGAAGGTGTAGCCCTTGCTGTGGCCGACCAGCAGGTCGACCGCAAGCCCTCTCGCCTCCTCCTCGATATCGAAGAAATCGACATCCTCGCGGACCGCCGGCATCTCGCCGGGGATGCCGGCCAGTACCGTCGCCACCGCCTCCTGCAATCTGCCGCTCTTGCCGCCGGAGGCGCACAGCACCGGTCTGATCCCGATCTCGGCGAGGAAGGAGGTCAGGCCAACCACCAGGTCTTCTTCGCCGAAGACCACCGCCCGCTTGCCGGAGAGATATTTGTGGCCGTCGACCATCGCGTCGATCAGCCGGCCGCGGGCGGCGCGGTGCCGGACCGGGACCTCCCGGCCGCTCAGTTCAACCAGCGCGTCCATCAGCCGGTCGGTCTCACGGAGGCCGACGGGCATGCCGAGGCGCCGCAGCGGCGTCCCGTGCATCTGCTGCAGGCTCGCTCCGGCGGATTTGTCCGGCAGGGTGGCGCCGCACTCGATGGTCAGCCGCGCCCCGCCCATCCTCCTGATCGCCGCCAGCGGCGTGCCGCCTGCCGGGATCAGCGGGTAGTCGCTGGCCGCCTCGCCATCCAGCGTTTCCGAATAATCCGGCAGCAGGGTGAAGGGCAGGCCGAAGTCGTCCAGCAGTTCCTTGAGGGAGCGGAGGTCGGCGGCCGAGACGAAACCCGGCAGGAGGTTGACCCCGTCGTGCGGTTCGACCGGTTCGGCCATCTGTTCGACCACCGCCTGCAGGGCGGCATTGAACCCCTCCATGTGGGTGCCGGCATAGCTGGGGGTCGAGACCGGGACGATCCGCGGATGCCCTTCGCCTTTGTGGAACTCGGCCTCGTATTCATTGATGATCATCTTCACGTCATCGCCGATGGTCTCGGTCAGGCAGGTGGTGGCCACCCCGATCAGCTGCGGGGCATACTTCTTCGTCACGTTCTGCAGGCCGAGCTTGAGGTTGGCGGCACCGCCATAGACGGCGTGCTTCTCGCCCAGCGACGAGGAGGCGATGTCGATCGGTTCGTTGAAATGGCTGATGATGTAGCGCCGCATGTAGGTGGCGCAGCCCTGGGAGCCATGCAGGAACGGCACGCAGCCTTCGATGCCGCGGAAGACCAGGCTGGCGCCGAGCGGCTTGCAGAGCTTGCAGGCGTTGGTGGTCGAGGTGTAGGGGGGCCTCGTGCTCATCTCAGATCTCCTTGTTGCGGCGGGGGACGAACTGCCAGACCGGGCTCATCACCGAGTCGTGGACCTCGCGGGCGAAGTTGAGCATGCCGGCGAAACCGGCCAGCATCTCCTTGCGTTCATGGTTGTGGTCGCAGAAGGCCACGCCCAGCTTGTAGGCGATCGGCCGCTCCTTGACCCCGCCGACGAAGACGTCGACCTCTTTCTCGCGCAGGAAGGACGAGAGCTCCAGCGGGTTGGAATCGTCGACGATGATTGTTCCCTCATCGGTGATTTCCTGCAGTTCCTGGTAATCTTCCTTTGTCCCGGTCTGCGAGCCGACCATCACCACCTCCATGCCGATCAGGCGGAAGGCCTTGACCAGCGAAAAGGCCTTGAAGGCCCCGCCGACGTAGATCGCCGCCTTTTTGCCCTGCAGAGCCTTGCGGTAGCGCTGCAGTTCCGGCATCAGGATCTCCAGCTCTTCGCGGACGATGGCCCGGGCCTTCTCCATCATCACCGGATCGGCAAAAAAGGCGGCCACCGTGTAGAGGGCCTCGGCCATGTCCTCGACGCCGAAGTAGGAGACCCGCACCGAGGGGATGCCGTATTCCTTCTGCATCATGTTGGCGAGGTCCATCGTCGCCCCGGAGCACTGGACCACGTTGAGGCTGGCGCCGTGGGCCCGGCGGATGTCGTCGACCCGGCCGTCGCCGGTGATGTTGGCCACCGTCTCGATGCCCATCCGCCGGAAATAGTCGCGGATCAGCCAGATCTCGCCGGCCAGGTTGAAGTCGCCGAGGATGTTGATGCTGTGTTTCGGGATGCCGGCGGTGTCGCCGGTACCGACCAGCCGGGCCATCGCCCTGCAGGCGGCCTGGTAACCCTCCCGCTTGTTGCCTTTGAAGCCCTCGGACATCACCGGCAGCACCGGAATGCCTTTCTCCTCGGTCACTTTCCGGCAGATCGCCTCCATGTCGTCGCCGATCAGGCCGACGATGCAGGTGGAGTAGACGAAGGCCGCCTTCGGTCGGTGGCGGTCGATCAGTTCGATCAGGGCGGCGTAGAGCTTTTTCTCGCCGCCGAAGATCACATCCATCTCCTGCAGGTCGGTGGAAAAGGACAGACGGTGCAGTTCCGGGCCGGAGGACAGGGCGCCGCGGATGTCCCAGGTGTAGACGGCGCAGCCGATCGGGCCGTGCACCAGGTGCAGGGCGTCGGCGATCGGATAGAGGACGACGCGGGAGCCGCAGAAGACGCAGGCCCGCTGGCTGACCGCTCCGGCAAGGCTGTCCTTGTTGCAGTCGATGGCGAAGGGGGTTGCCCCCTTGCGGTGGATCTGGCCTTCGCGGCCGTGAAGAACGGAAGCGGTCTGCATGCGGTACCTCGCGCTGGAAGGGTGAAGGGTGATTCTCCTGTACCAGGTAGAGCAACCGCTGTGCCAGATCCGGTTGTGTTGAAATACAACAATAAAATCATATTGATAGCGAATGTGG
>WBUQ01000082.1 GCA_008933635.1 Desulfobulbaceae bacterium
ACACGGAAGTTAAGCTCTTCTGCGCCGATGGTACTGCATGGGAGACTATGTGGGAGAGTAGGTCGCCGCCGATTCACCTGCAACTGCCCCGGTCTGCTTCACTCAGACCGGGGCTTTGTCGTTTGTAACTAGAAAACCCTAAGACCACCAGATCATCCTCTTTGCCGGGTTACCGACAATATCGAAGGAATCCCCAGATTCCCTGAGGACAGCATCCAGATCCTCCACCGAGAAATCAAATCCGTCCTCTTTCGCTTGAGCCACAAAATCCTCTTTTGTTTTCAAGCTGTCGTATTTCGTCCTGACTGTCACATCAGATCCTCCCGCGATCAACAGTTCTTCAACATTCGACTTCGACATGCGATCCTCCTTTGCTGTAATATTCATTTTTGTTGTTTTCCTACGTTTTTGCTGACACTCTCTTCGCCATAGCCTTCCACTTTTACCCTGCACCCCGTCGCTATCCACTGTGCAATAACAAAGCACACAAATAGCTATCCTGGGATAGGCTAAAAACTCTTTCACTTTTCTTCGCAACCTTGTCAAACTTCCCTTCTGGCACCTTTTGATCCCACCCAAATTCGCTTTTCACAACAGCTAAGCAAGTATCGAGCCAGAAAACATACCGTCACCGTTCTGGCTGTGTGCGACCCGTCCTGTTTTGAGCAGCATCTCCCTATGGCCGGCTTTTTTTCAAACCATCTGTACTTTCTATTGATAATAGCCAACCGTTCTGGAAAAATGAACGTGAGCCATGAAATCTCTGTAATATCGCCGCGCAGGGCTATGCTGCCGATTCCCCTTGGGTTTTCAACCGCTCCTTGAAGCAATCAGAAAGCACTATAATTTTTGAACTCAATGAGAAGCCATTGCCTTGACCCGCTTCAGCGACAAGATCACTCTCTTCATTGTTTTCTTCTTCCTCGCCTTCATAGGTATCGCCGTACTGTTTGTGCGGCACGAAGCAATTACCGACCTGCGTCAATTACAGATCCACGCAACCATCATTGCTGATGACGTCTGGGCCGTTAACCCAGCCGGTGCTGATCCGTATCTTCAACTCGCAATGAAGGTCAATTCCTATAAAAATCTTGTTGTCACTCAACTCGGCGGAGAACCTTTCACCAACCTCACGAGTCCCCCGCTCCCCCGATTCGAACAGCTGCTTTTCAAGCTCAAACTGATCTGGCTCAGGAATCTCTCGACAGATATCATGTTCAACGGACAGAAGATCGGTGAGATCCACGGTGAGAAATACGTGAAGGTGGTCTATCCGCTGACCAACATTCTGATCCTCCTGCTGTTGGTCATGCTGACGGCAATCTTTGTCGCCTACCTCTACTCGAACAGAAAATATCTCGAACAGCAGATCCTTCAACGCACGAAAAACCTGCAGGAAAGCGAGAGACGCTTTCATGATCTTGTCAACCTGCTTCCAGAGATGGTGTGGGAAGCAAGCCATTCTGGCCAGCTCATCTATGCCAACCAGATCGCGATGAGCCGGCTTGGCTTGGACGACGTCAAAAACCAACCCGCCAGCTGGCTTGACTTCGTCGCACCCGATCAACATTCGGCAATCGCGAAATATTTCAGCGCAATACTTAATGGACATGATCCCGGGCTCAGGGAATTCCGTTTGAAAGACAACGATGACGGAGAATTTCCTGCTCTCCTCCGTGCAGCACCGATTGTCCAGGATGCTGACATAGTCGGCGTGAGAATAATCGCCATAGATATCAGTGAACGGCAGGCCCTGGAGGAACAGCTACGACGAGCACAGAAGATGAAAGCCATCGGGTTGATGGCCGGAGGTGTCGCCCACGATCTCAACAACATTCTCTCTGGAATTGTCAACTACCCCGAACTGATGCTGATAGATCTGCCCGATTCCAGCCCTCTCCGTCGTCCGCTCGAGGCCATCCGCAAATCAGGAATCCAGGCGGCCGAAGTAGTCTCCGATCTCCTCACCGTCGCCAGAGGCGTTGCGGCAGTCAAAGTCGTTGTCGATCCCCAGTCGCTGATCCATGAGTATCTTGATTCGCCCGAATTCTTCCAACTGAGTGCCTATAATCCCCATATGTTGGTCAAAACAGAATTCTCCAGAAACATCTCCCCGATTTCATGTTCACCGACACATGTGAAAAAATGTCTGATGAACCTGGTCACCAACGCTGCAGAGGCAATGAACGGCCAGGGGACCATCACTATTTCCACAGCCAACCGGACCATCACCAACAGGGATCACGACTCCGCTTTACCTCCGCCAGGCGACTATTCAGTCATCATGGTCAAGGACAACGGTCCCGGCATCCAGCCAACAGATCTGAAACATATCTTCGAACCTTTCTATACCAAGAAGACCATGGGACGAAGCGGCACAGGCCTCGGCCTGGCAGTCGTATGGAACACCATGATGGATCACGAAGGTGCGGTTACCGTCGCGAGCGATAAAAACGGAACGGTTTTTTCCCTGCTCTTCCAAAGTACCAGGGAAAATTATTCCACGGCAAGGCAGGCAATTGATCTGGCCCCCCTTCGCGGCCGGGGAGAGACCATTCTGGTTGTCGACGATGAGGAACAGCAGCGCGATATCACAGCCCAGTTGCTCAACAATCTCGGCTACAACGCAACAACTGCCGCGTCAGGTGAAGAGGCGGTAGCCCTGCTGCAGAAAATCAAGGTGGATCTCATTATTCTTGATATGATAATGTATCCAGGAATCAACGGAAGAGAGACCTATGAGAAAATCATAGCCATACATCCTGGCCAGAAGGCCATAATTTCCAGCGGCTTTTCACAGGACACTGAAGTCAAGGCCGCGCAGCATCTGGGGGCGGGGGGATTTATATGCAAACCTTATACAATGGAACAACTCGGCAAAGCCGTCTATGACGAACTCCACGCATGATCGCGGAAGTCGCGTCATACCTTTGTCCACCAACACGACCCTTTCAACCGCCTTGGGAGAACATCATGTCTTCATCGTTACGGTCCTTGCGTGTCATTGTCCCAGCCTTACTTGTCATCCTGGCCCTCTCATTCCCTGCATGGGCAAAAGATTCCATCACCTGGATGGAGGCAACGGCTCCGCCTTTCTTCATTCATGAAGGTCAGTATAAAGGACAAGGATACGAGGATCTGGTTACCGACATTCTGATCGAGAACCTGCCACAATATTCCCATACTCGTACCATCGCCAATATTACCAGGCATTACAAGGAATTCGAACTGGGGCATAATGTATGTAATGTTGGACTGTACAAGACCCCAGAACGGGAAAAGTTCATGTACTTCTCCATTCCCAGCTTTTTTACCTATCCCACCGTCCTGATCATCGACAAATCGAAATGGCCCGCCTTCGGCAATTCCAAGATGGTGAGGCTGTCCGACATCCTCAAGTCAAACACTCTGATCATCGGCCGGGGCGAAAATCGATCCTATGGCAAATTCGTCGATGAGATCCTCGACAAGCATGGGACCGCGAAGAATCTCTTTGCCTTTGAGGGCCAGGAACTCTCCCTCAATTTCTTCAACATGCTGAAGCTCGACCGGCTCGACGGCCTGATCGGCCTGCCGGAAGAGGCCATGTACCAGGCGGAGAGACTGGGAATCCGGGATCAGATCATGACAATCGACATCGAGGAGAATCAGGGGAACCCGGAATCCTGGTTCAGCTATGTTGCCTGCTCGAAAACAGAATGGGGCAAGAAGGTCATCGACGATATCAACCGGGTCCTGATCGAACAGCGGCCCAGCGACAGATACCGGGCCGCCTATGAGCGCTGGCTCGATGAAAGCAGCTATGAAGGATATCGCAAACTCTACAGGGATGTATTTCTAAACGTGTCAAATTAAGGTCCGGGGCTGGATGCGCACCACCAACAGCATCGACAGCGTGGTGCGCACAGAGCCGCCATCCCTCCCATCGAGCCCTACGAACCGGGTTTTTCAGCGAGTCAGCTCGATACGCAGATTATACAATTCGACATCATCGTACGGCGTGTCGGTATCACTCTCGTCGATTGCGCACTTGATCTTGATCTCATTCGTTCCCGAGCGGATAAGTCCGGTAATGCCGATTGAACAGCTTTCAACGTTCCATGCGGTGTTGCCGGGATTGCACAGCTTGCCCGCCAGTTTGCCGTTGATATAGACCGGGTTCGCCACTTTTGAAGCGGCTACCGTGTACTTGAATGTTGCCGACGAGATGTTGTTGGCATTGCTGATATTGAACGAATCGGTCCAACTTATGCCGGTCGGGCGGTTCTGCTTGAATTTGTCGGGATGGTTGCCGTTATAATCATTGTCATCGCCAATTCGCACCAGGCTCGACAGGTTGATCACTTCACTGCTGCCCGAGGACGTATCTCCTGAAGGGCTTGTCGGAGTTGATGGGCCTGAAGCGTCGGAATCGGAGCCTCCGCCTGCTGCGGCCACGGCGCCTGCAATAATCGCAATCCCGGCTCCGGCGAGCAACGGGGTGCTGACTGAACTGGATTTTGAAGTTTTAGGCTCTGGAGCCGGTTCCGTCTTGCCCTTGCCGGCGTCTTTCGCTGTTGCGGTGGTATTCTTGGCGAGGAGAATGTGGTCATTCACCGTAATCGTACGTGACTCTGGATCTGGCGGCGGAATGGGGGGTTTTCCCCGCAGGGATTCAACTGTTCCCGAAATTTCTCCTGCCTTTCCGCTGGCTTCTCCCGTCGGGGAAAAGGATGCGGAATGCTTTACCGAAAGTTCGTCTTCCCCATCGGTACCTTCGCTCAGCACGTCTGTCATGCCTTGCTGCTGCATCTCAGCGGGCTCCCGGCTCAACTGAGGATCACCGCTGGATCCGGCATCCGCAGAGAGATAAAGAACTGCCGCTGCATCAGCAGGCGGCTGGCTGGCCGCCGCAAGTACGGACGCCCTGTCGGGTAAAAGACAGAAAACAGAGCAGAGCACAAGAATGAAGGCCATCCACCTGACCCTTCGCCACCCCCTCATTATTCCTCGCATACACATCCTCCAAGAATTGACGTTGACACTCCATGCCGCGCACAGCTGCCTTGCCATCCGGACAACGCTGCTGCTGCCGCAATCAAACTTCACCAGCTATAATGCTGTTCTGATTTTAAAAATAATTGCAAGAAAAAAATGTGCTTAGCCGACATATGCGACCATTTCCCCTGACCGGCACCGTCACCCCGTTCCGTTCTAAGCAGGTGTCAAACCAGACAACGACGGCCTGAGCCATCTGCCTGTCAGCAAGACAGAGAGGAAGCGCCGCAGTCGCGATCTTTCGGCTATTCGTCCGTTTTCACGACATCACGAATGCATACAGCACTTACGTCGTGTATATTGCCTAATTATCATCCAGCAGGACGACAAGATGGACAGCCCCATATTGCCGCCTGCACCAACCAGAATTCCGTGTATTGCATGCAATTTTCCGCGTTCCAGCTCAACCACCAGTTCATCAACCAGCTCTGGGAAAGGATCAGCAGACCGCAGGAAACCGCGGCGACTGGATCGGAGTTCAGTTCCGTCTTCCTCAAAGGCAACATCCCTTCTCCCGAGCACCTTGCCCTGATCATCGACGCGGCATACTGGGCGAGCTTCGCCACCGAGGAGGGCGATCCCGTCGCGGCCTCGATCATGCTCAAGCAGTCTGAGCATGCATCCGATACATTCCATTTCGATACCCCTCTCGATTTTTCCTCGAAAACCCTGGTGAAACTCGGCCCGGCACTGGAGAACCCGAAAGCCGACATCGGAATCTGGCCTGACCAGAACGGAATCCTGAAGATCTGGGGTTTCACCCCAAGCACCCATGAACTGATCAAGCCTGATTTCTGGGTCCAAATCCTCGGTCCCGGCCGGGTCCTGATCATGTACAGCGGCAGAACCATCGCCGCGATGACCGGCAACCAAGCCGTGTTCATCGACCCCCGCGGCATCTTTCAGACGCTGATGCCCCGGATTGCGGCACAGGCGCAGCCTGGCGAAACGAAGCTCCTGAACCTCCTCCGCTACAATGCGATCCTGAAAATGGTCCAGCAGATGCGGGCCCATGGCAAGGGAGGCATCATCCTCGTTGTTCCGGAGAATAAAAACTGGATGCAGTCGATCAAGTCGCCGATCAAATACACCGGCGGCGCCAACTTCCTCGACATGAGTCCCAACCAGACCCAATTGCCGCCTCCCGACAGTCCGGGATTCAGCCATGTCCTCAGCCTGATAGAGGAGATGAACCTGCCGCATCAGAAGGACTGGATCGAGGCCTGGCAGCAGGTCCAGCAGCAGATCAGCCGCATTGCCCGCCTGACCGCCGTCGACGGCGCCCTGGTCATGACCTTCAATCGCTATGTCTACTGTTTCGGTGCCAAAATCAGAGCCCAGAACATAAAGGCATCCTCGGCGAACCTGCAGATCATCGAACCCTTTGAAGGACATGTCGACATGACAGCCCCCTACTCAAGCCTGAGCGGTACCCGCCACCAGTCCGCAGCCCAGTTTGCCTACGATCAGCCGGGGTCGATCGCCATCACCGCGTCACAGGACGGCAACGTCACGATCTTCACCCGTAGCGACCACTCCGACACCATCCACACCATCCAGCATGCCGAACTGATCCTCCTCCATGAAGGCCTCGGCGGCTCGTTGTGGAATCTGGCCATCTTTTCGGAAATGGGGTGGTTTGAGAAGGAAGCCGAGAAGGCTGGCAAGAAATACGTCTCTGCCGTCATCCGCTGGCTGAAAAGCACTCTGCATCGGGAATAACCGCGTCTCCTCAACCCGAGCGATCACTATTCCGAAGGAAAAAGGCCCGGACAGATCGCCCGGGCCGGAAAAACAGCTCGCAATCCCCGCAGGCTGGCGATACCGGCCGAAGGGGGTTTGCGGACCGGTCAATGATACTCGTGGGTACCGAGGATGACCTTGATGCCCGTCTTGCCTTCGATCATCTCGGCCTTCTCTTCCGGTGTGGTATACGGACATCCCGGCTTGGCCCCGACCATGCAGGAACTGAGATAGATCTCGTCGGGCTTGATCTCCGACAGCCTCATCGCCATACCGGTATTCGGCACCAGCGTCCGGCCGGGACATTCGCACTTGACAAAGGAGACAACCGCTTTCGGCTCGCCGAATTTGCCCTCCCCCAGAGCCGCTGCCTTCAGGCATCGCCATTCACCCGGGCAACCATATCCGGCATCCATGTATGACCCGCAACCGACAATCGCTACCTTTTTCATGACCGACTCTCCTTTCTGATGGTGGATACAGATACTTCAGCTGCTCCCGGCACCGGTCAGGCGCACGGCGAAACAGACATTGGCACATAACCCTAGCGCAAGGCCCATTACCGCGCAAGCCATTTCAACGGCGGAATCAGCACGTTGTCCGCCTGGCCGGCGGGCCGGAGAAGGGGATTGACAATTCCGCCAATATCGGCGATAGAGCAGCCTGACCGTTCAAATCAATGCACACAGCAGAGGACAGACCATCATGAGCCGTTACTGGAGCCCCGTCATCCACTCCCTCAAACCGTATGTTCCCGGTGAACAACCGCAGATCGAACGCCTGGTCAAGCTCAACACCAACGAGAATCCCTACGGTCCCTCGCCCAGGGTCATCGAGGCCATCCGGGCTGCCACGACCGACAGCCTTCGCCTCTATCCCGACCCCAAGGCCAGCGTTCTCAGGGAGACCATCGCCTCGCTGCATAACCTGACTCCCGAGCAGGTCTTCGTCGGCAACGGCTCCGACGAAGTCCTCGCCCACGCGTTTCTCGGACTGCTCAAACATGAGGCCCCCCTGCTGTTTGCCGATATCACCTACAGCTTCTATCCGGTCTACTGCGGCCTCTACCAGGTGCACTACGAACCGGTGCCGCTGAGAGACGACTTCACCATCGCCCCCGGGGACTACCTGCGGCCAAACGGCGGCATCCTCATCGCCAACCCCAACGCCCCGACCGGCATCGCCCTGCCGCCGGAATCAATC
The DNA here is from genome assembly GCA_008933635.1 of Desulfobulbaceae bacterium. Classification (GTDB taxonomy): domain Bacteria; phylum Desulfobacterota; class Desulfobulbia; order Desulfobulbales; family Desulfocapsaceae; genus Desulfoprunum. The sequence goes on from WBUQ01000082.1 coordinate 7,984, forward strand.
GAACGGATTATCGCCGCCAACCCGGATTCGGTCGTCGTCATCGACGAGGCCTATATCGATTTCGGCGGCGTCAGCGCCGTCGGCCTGATTGCCGACCACCCCAATCTGCTGATCGTCCAGACCCTCTCCAAATCCAGGTCCCTGGCCGGACTCCGAGTCGGTTTCGCGATGGGCCAGCGGGAGCTGATCGAGGCCCTCGAGCGGGTCAAGGACAGCTTCAACTCGTACCCCCTGGATCGTCTCGCCATCGCCGGCGCCGTGGCTGCTTTCGAAGATCAGGCATATTTTGACGAGGCCAGAGGAAAAATCATCCGTACCAGGGAGAGGCTGGCGAAAGACCTGCAGGAACTGGGCTTCCACGTGCTGCCCTCGCAGGCAAACTTCATCTTCGCCCGCCACCCGGAGCGGGACGGTGCCGAACTGAGCCTGCAGCTGCGAGAGCGGAGCATCCTCGTCCGCCATTTCAAGCTGCCGCGCATCGACCAGTTCCTCCGGATCAGCATCGGCACCGACGACCAGTGCGGCAAGCTGGTTGGTGCCCTGAAGGTGATCCTGCAGGACTGAACGAAACGAAACTCAGCCTCACCCCAGCGGGGGAAAGGTTATCCCTACCCCGCCCAGGCAGGATCCAGGCAGGTCGGATCATCAGCAGGTACGGGCTGGCGGCGAAGACCACATTCTGCAGCGATCGCCCCTGCAGAATGCCCTCTCCAGCGCGTTGGTGACGGCTGCCGGTCCGCTTTCGCCGGCCAGGCCTTGCATCGCCTGTTGTTCTGTTGTACTCCATAGGTATGGACCGGGGCCGGCACGACCGCTGCCGGGCGGTTCCGGCAGCAGTGCAGGCACACGGCGGTTACCGCCTTTCCCCGAGGAGGACACCATGGCGACAATGCAGGCGCTGGTCAAAGCGGAGGCCGCCCCCGGCCTGAAACTGATGGACATACCGGTGCCGGTGCCGGGCAAAAACGAGGTGCTGATCAGGATCGTCAAGTCCGCCATCTGCGGCACCGACGTCCATATCTACAACTGGGATGCCTGGGCCCGGAAGACCATCCCGGTGCCGATGACCATCGGCCACGAGTTCGTGGGCATCGTCGCCGAGGTGGGCGACAATGTCCACGACTTCAAGCCGGGCGACCTGGTCTCCGGCGAAGGCCACCTGGTCTGCGGCCACTGCCGCAACTGCCTGGCCGGCCGCCGCCACCTCTGCAACCGCACCAGCGGCGTCGGCGTCAACCGCTCCGGGGCCTTCGCACAATACCTGTCGATCCCGGTGACCAACGTCTGGTACTGCGATCCCACCATCCCCACCGACATCCTCGCCTGCTTCGACCCCCTGGGCAACGCCACCCACACCGCCCTGTCCTTCGACGTCCTCGGCGAAGATGTGCTGATCACCGGCGCCGGCCCGATCGGCTGCATGGCCGCAGCCATATCCAGGCTGGCCGGCGCCCGGCACGTCGTCGTCACCGACATCAACCCCTACCGCCTCGAACTGGCAAAGCGCCTCGGCGCCACCGTCACCGTCGATGCGGCGGGGGAAGACCTGGCCGAGGTCCAGAACCGGCTCGGCATGCGGGAAGGTTTCGACGTGGCGATGGAGATGTCGGGCAGTCCGGCGGCCCTGCAGGCGATCATCGCCAACATGTGCCACGGCGGCAAGATCGCCATGCTCGGCATCATGCCGGGCGAGACGGCCATCGACTGGAACACGCTGGTCTTCAACGGTCTGACCATCAAAGGGATCTACGGCCGCGAGATGTTCGAGACCTGGTACAAGATGACTGCGATGATCCAGACCGGCCTCGACATCAGCCCGCTGATCACCCACCGTTTCCACTACACCGAGTTCGAGGAGGGGTTCACGGCGATGCGCTCCGGCCACTCGGGCAAGGTCATCCTCAACTGGGAATAGGGAGGCGTCATGGCACTGGAGCGATTGGACGAGGCGCTGTTGGCGGAACTGCAAAGACTGGAAAACGAGGGGCGGAGCAAGGCACCGGAGCGGGTCATCAGCGGCCGAATTCCCGCCGAAGGGGCCCACGGACAGCGATTCCTGCTGCAGGGATACGACCGGCCCTTCCTGCGGATGAACTCCAATTCCTATCTCTCCCTCTCCTTCCACCCGACCCTGCTCCAGGCGGCGGACCAGGCCTGCCACCGCTTCGGGGTCGGACCGGGGGCCGTGCGCTTCATCGACGGCACCTTCGCGCCCCATGCCGCCCTGGAAGAGAGGATTGCCCGCTTCGTCGGCACGCCGGCCGCCAAAATCTTCAACTCCGCCTATACCGCCAACTGCGGCCTGGCCCTGGCCATCGCCTCGCCCGCCACCCACTGGATCGGCGACCAGCTCAACCACAACAGCATCATCCGGGCGATGCGGATCGCCGGCGTTCCCGGCGAGAACAAGGGGATTTTCCGCCATAACGACATGGACGACCTGCACCGCTGCCTCGAACAGGTCGATCCTTCCCGCATCGAGCGGGTGGTGGTGATCTTCGACGGCATCTTCAGCATGCGCGGCGATTACGCCCCGGTCGACCGGATCGTCGCCCTGTGCCGGAAGTATGAGGGAAAGTTCCGCGACGGGGTGATCACCGTCGTCGACGACTCGCACGGCCTCGGCGCCTACGGGGCAACCGGCCGCGGAACCGCCGAATTCTGCGGGACGGCTCCCGACATTGTCGTCGGCACCTTCGGCAAGGCCTTCGGCGTCAACGGCGGCTTCATCGCCGCCAGCGCGGCGGTGGTCGAAGCGGTCCGGCAGAAGGCCGACACCTATATCTACACCAACCCGCTCAGTGCCGCCGACTGTGCCGCCGCAATGGCCGCCATCGATATCTGCGACAGCCCCGAGGGACTCGTCCTGCTCGATACTCTCCGGCGGCGAACCGGTCAGCTGCGGGACGGACTTACAGCCCTCGGGCTCGAATCGATTCCCGGCCCGCACCCGATCGTGCCCCTGCTGGTCAGGGATACGGATGCCACCCGCAGGATTGTGCGGAGGCTCTTCGACGGCGGCATACTGGCTGTCGGCCTGACCTTTCCGGTGGTGCCGCGGGGCGACGAGACCATCCGGCTGCAGGTGAACGCCGCCCATACCGAAGCCGATATCGATTTCCTGCTGGGGTTGCTGCGGCAATAAGCGTGATCAGTCTTCCCCGTCCCGGGTGGATGCATGCTTTCAGCGGTCAACCGCGCTCAGCCCTTTTCATGTCCGCCGCTTCGTGCTATATAGACGGCCGAATTTCCGGCAGATCCGGCAATCCTCCGGCGGCCCCGGCCCGCGGGGGAGCGGGGTGAATTCCCTTGACGAGACAAACGCCGCCATGTAACGATGAAGAGACGCATAACCCCGCCATACCACACGAATTTGACAGATCGGAGTCGTCCACCGTCAGGGCAGCAGATACTGCCGGCCGGCGACCGACCCAATAAAGGATAGTCCCGCATGAACCGTTCCGGCATATTCATCACCATCATCATGGGCGGCCTGGCCGCCCTGCTCTGGATGCTGGTCAACTCCCCCAATATCGAGCCGCCCTGGCCGGACATGGTCCAGGGATTTTCCTTCTCCCCCTATCGCGCCGGCCAGTCGGCCGAACTGAACATCTTCCCGAGCGAGGCCGAGATCGAGGAAGACCTGGCCCTCCTCGCCGGCAGCACCCACGCCGTCCGCACCTACAGCGTCAAGGGGACGCTTGCCGCCATCCCCCGGCTGGCCGACAAGACCGGGCTGAACGTGGTGCTCGGGGCCTGGATCTCCAATATCGAGAAAGACAACGAGGAAGAACTGAACAGGCTGATCGAGGTCTACAAGCAGAATCACCGCAACGTCGTCCGGGTCATCGTCGGTAACGAGACCTTGCTGCGGACGGAGCAAACCGTTCCACAGATGATCAAGCATCTCGAGCGGGTCAAGGATGCCGTCTGGGCGCCGGTCAGCTGCGCCGAACCCTGGCACATCTGGCTCGAGTACCCGGAGCTGGTCGAACACGTCGATTTCATCGCGGTCCACCTGCTGCCCTACTGGGAAGGCATCCCCGTCGACGAGGCCGTCAACTACTGCGTCCTCCGCTACAACGAACTCCGCCGCAAATACCCGGACAAGCCGATCGTCATCACCGAGGTCGGCTGGCCGAGCAATGGCCGCACCCGGGAACAGGCAGTTGCCAGCCAGGCCAACCAGGCCAAATTTCTCCGTCGCTTCCTCGCCACGGCCGAAAAGAACGGCTACACCTACTACATCATGGAGGCCTTCGACCAGGTGTGGAAGAAATCGGAAGAGGGTGAGGCCGGCGCCCACTGGGGGGTGTACAACGACAAGCGCCTGCCGAAGTTCTCGTTTACCGAGCCGCTGGTCAGGGTCCCGCAGTGGCGCGACCTGGCGGCGATCAGCATCGCTCTGTCGGTGGTCCTGCTGTTCCTGCTGTTCCGCGACAGCGGTACGATGAAAACCTCGGGCCGCGGCTTCCTCGCGGTCGTCGCCTTCTCGATCATGACCTTCGCGGTGTGGATCGTCTACGACTTCTCGCAGCAGTACATGTCGACCAGCGGCCTGATCGTCGGCGTCGTCCTGTTCTTCGCCGCCCTCGGCGCCATCGTCGTCATCATCGCCGAGGCCCACGAGTGGGCGGAGGCCCTGTGGACCAAGAACTGGCGCCGCCTGCCCCACCCGGAGCATGACGATATCGAAACCTTCCACCCGAAGGTGTCGGTGCACGTCCCGGCCTACAACGAGCCGCCGGACATGCTCAAGCAGACGCTGGACGCCCTCGCCGTGATGGATTACCCCAATTTCGAGGTGGTGATCGTCGACAACAACACCAAGGACCCGGCGGTATGGCAACCGGTGGAGGAATACTGCAGGGAGCTCGGCCCGCGCTTCCGCTTCTTCCATGTCGATCCGCTGGCCGGCTTCAAGGCCGGGGCGCTCAATTTCGCCCTGCGTGAAACGGCGCCGGACGCCGAGATCATCGCCGTCATCGACAGCGACTATATCGTCGACCGCAACTGGCTGCGTGCCCTGGTACCGCAGTTCCGCGACCCGAAGATGGCCATCGTCCAGTCGCCGCAGGACTACCGCGACGATACCGAGAATGCCTTCAAGGCGATGTGCTACGCAGAGTACCGCGGCTTCTTCAACATCGGCATGATCACCCGCAACGAGCGCAACGCCATCATCCAGCACGGGACGATGACCATGGTCCGCAGGTCGGTGATGGATGAGATCGGCGGCTGGGCCGAATGGTGCATCACCGAGGATGCCGAACTGGGCCTCAGGATCTTCGAGAAGGGCTACTCCGCCACCTACCTGCCGCACAGCTACGGCCAGGGTCTGATGCCGGACACCTTCATCGACTTCAAGAAACAGCGGTTCCGCTGGGCCTACGGGGCGGTGATCATCGTCCGCCACCACCTGATGAAACTGATCGGACTCGATTCGACCAACCTGACGCTGGGCCAGCGCTACCACTTCATCGCCGGCTGGCTGCCCTGGTTCGCCGACGGCATCAACCTGCTGTTCAACTTCGCGGCGCTCGGCTGGACCGTGGCGATGGTGCTGTTCCCGCTGCACGTCGCCCCGCCGCATATCATCTTCGCCGTCCTGCCGCTGACGCTGTTCGTCTTCAAGAGCCTGAAGATGTTCTTCCTCTACCGGCAGCGGCTGTCGGCCAACATGCGCCAGAGCCTGGCAGCCGGCCTCGCCGGCCTGGCGCTGTCGCATGTGATCGCCAGGGCGATGCTCACCGGTTTCATCACCCGCGGCGTCGGCTTCTTCCGCACGCCGAAGCGGGCCAAGGCCAATGCCCTGCTGCAGGCGCTGATCGACTCCCGGGAAGAACTGCTGTTCCTGGTCGCCCTGGCCCTGGCCGCCTATACCGTCGTCAAGCGTCCCGACGGGACGATGCTCGACATCCGGGTCTGGTCGCTGGTGCTGTGGGTGCAGTGCGTGCCCTACACCGCGGCGGTGCTGGTGTCGCTGATCAGCGGCATGCCGTGGCTGCCGGCGAAGCTGATCGGCAAGATGCGGCCGCTGGCCAGCGAACCGGAATAGAGAATATTCGGGGAAATGCTCTTATGCCCGCGAAAGCGGGCATCCGGACCAGCTCTGTTTGTGAACTCCTGCCTGCGCGGGAGTGATGCAGTTATCTGAAGCATTGACGGAGGAAAGCGCGTTGGTAATAAAAAGTACACGTATTCAGGGGCGATAAAAAGAACACGGCAGGCCGTTCCGCCTCCCGGAGGGCGAACCGGCTGCCGCATGACGTGTCAGCCGCCGTTCACCATCCCCACGAACTCCTCCTCCATCAGCACCTCCTTCTCCAGCAGCTTCTCGGCAATCGCCACCAGGGTCTCCTTCTTCTCCTTCAGCATCGCCAGGACATGCTGCTCCCGCTGCTCGAGGATCTCCTTGGTCTCGGCATCGATCCGCGCCGCGGTATCGTCGCTGTAGTCGCGCCCGCCGCCAAAACTGTGCTCGGTCGACAGAAACACCGGCCCGCGCTGCCGCGGATAGGTGGAGAGCCCGAGCGTCCTACCCATGCCGTATTCAACGATCATCGCCCGGGCGATATCGGTGGCCCGCACCAGATCGTTGCTTGCACCGGTGGTGACGCTGTCGAACATGATCTTCTCGGCTACCCGCCCGCCCAGCAGCACGTCGATCTTGGCCAGCAGCTCCGTGGCGCTCATCAGGTAGCGGTCCTCGATGGGCCGCTGCTGGGTATAACCGAGAGCGGCCAGGCCGCGGGGGATGATGGAGATCTTGTGGACCGGCTCCGATCCTGGCGTCAGTGCCGCGATCAGGGCATGGCCGACCTCGTGATAGGCGACGATCTTCTTCTCCTGGGGGTTGATGACCCTGTTCTTCTTCTCCAGGCCGCCGACGATCCGGTCCACAGCCTCATCGAGATCGAGATTCGATACCATCTTGCGCCCCTTGCGCACCGCCAGCAGGGCCGCCTCGTTGACGGCGTTGGCCAGGTCGGCGCCGGAGAAACCGGCTGTCTTCTGGGCGATGACGCGGAGATCGACATCAGGCTCGAGCTTCACCTTCTTGGCATGAATTTTCAGGATCTGCTCGCGGCCGTTGACATCGGGCCGGTCGATCAGTACCTGGCGGTCGAAACGGCCGGAACGGAGCAGGGCAGGATCGAGGACCTCCGGCCGGTTGGTGGCCGCCATAATGATGATCCCCTTCGTGGTGTCGAAACCATCCATCTCCACCAGCAGTTGATTGAGGGTCTGTTCCCGCTCGTCATGGCCGCCGGTCAGGTTGCCGGCTCCCCGCGCCTTGCCGAGTGCGTCGAGCTCGTCGATGAAGATGATGCATGGTGCCTTGTCCCGGGCCTGCTCGAACAGGTCGCGGACCCGGGCGGCCCCCATGCCGACGAACAGCTCGACGAATTCCGAGCCGCTCATCGAGAAGAACGGCACGCCGGCCTCCCCTGCCACCGCCCGGGCGATCAGGGTCTTGCCGGTACCGGGAGGGCCAACCAGCAGCACACCTTTCGGCATCTGGCCGCCGACCTCGAGATAACGCTGCGGCCGGGCCAGGTAATCGACGACCTCCTGCAGTTCCTCCTTGGCCTCGTCCGCCCCGGCGACGTCCTCGAAGCGGGTCTCGACATCCTTTTCGCCGACGATCTTGGCCTTGTTCTTGCCAAGACTCATTATCCCCGCCTGTCCGCCCTGCAGCTTACGCATCAGCAGATACCAGATGCCGAAGAACAGCAGGATCGGCACGAACCAGGAAATCAGGGTCTTGACAAAGGTATTCTCCACCTGCCCGCTGAACTTGACGTTAGCCTGGGTCAATTTCTGGCTGAGGTCGGTGTCGACCCGGACGGTGGTGAAGAGCTCCTCGCCGTCGCCGGTATCGCTGCGCATCTTGCCGCTGATGCGGTCCTGGCCGATGGCGATCTCGATGACCTTGCCCTGGTTCACCGCCTGGAGGAAATCGCTGTAGGGGATGACCTTGGCGCGGAACTGATCGAAGATCAGGCTCTGCAGCAGCAGCACGCCCCAGACCGCCGCCAGCATGTACCAGATGTTGAATTTGGTGTTGTTTTCCATAGGCTTCCCTGTCCTGTTGATATTGTCGGCATGGCGAGACATCGCGCCAGCCAGCCGATGGTGAATGTTTGCTCAACGTTATCTATAGGATATATCCGCACTTTCCCAACTACAAGGGGAATTCGGCACGATTTGCAACAACCGGCCACCGGAACAGCGGCGGCAATACCTGCTCAAGCAGGCCTCGACCTCAACCGCCTGGAAATATTTCCAGGAATTCATCCGGCATCCCGGCAGGGAGCCGGCATCGGCCGATCTCTGGAAATGTCTGGCATCCACCCGAAGGTGATCGCATTTTTCCGGCACTTCGGGTAGTCTTGCGGCTGTGACCGTATATGCCTCGAATAACAGCCGATGTTAAGAAAAGACGGATGCCGTACCTTCCCCGCATTGCATACCTGCTGGCACTCTGCCTCTTTTGCTGCGCACTCTATCAGGTGCTCATCATCGACAGGGCACAGGTCGAGCTGAGCATCGAGGTCGAGAAGAAGACCTGGTTCAAGATATACTGGGCAGGTGAAGGTGAAGAATTTTCAGAACGCCGGATGAGCCAGGTACTAGCCAGGCCTGACCGGAGGAAATACAGCTTCTACCTTACAGATTTATCCGACGTCGGCCGGCTGCGCATAGACCCGCACCAGTATGCGGGGACGAGCAGGATCAGCGAACTGAGGATCCGGCAGGCCGGGTTCGACGAAATCGACCTGCTTGGCGAAAACGGCGACCGAGGACTCCGGCCGCTCTCGCAGATAGCCGGTCACTCGCGGCAGGACGGAACCCTGGCCGTCCGTTCGAGCGGCAAGGACCCGACCCTGGTCTACACAGTCCGCCTGACCCAGGACGGCTCGGGCCTGGGTTCTTCCCTGGCAGGCTTCGGCCTGGTCATAGCCTGCATCCTGATGATCCATGCCGCCGCACAGCCACTCGGGAAAAGACACCTCTATGTCGCCCTGATGCTGACGGCGGTCCTGGCGCTGGCGGCAACCATGGCCGCGATTTCCGAGATCGATTCCCACCCTGACGAGTTCGCGCACATACTCGCCTCCGAATATTACACGGAGCACTGGCTGCCGCCGGCTGTCGACGATCCCGGCATCCGCGGGACCTACAGCCACTACGGGTCGTCGCGGCTCAACACCGATGAAATCTACTATCTGCTGAACGGCACATTCACGCGGGCACTCGCCCCCCTGCAGCTCTCCAGAGCCCTCGAAATGCGGCTGTTCAACGTCTTGCTGCTGGCGCTGATCCTGCTCTACGCCATCCGCGTCCCGGAGTCGCGGCTGGTTGCCGCGCCGCTCCTGATCACAGCCCAGGGATGGTACGTTTTCAGCTACTGCAATTCCGAGGCCTTTGCCCTGACGGTCGCTTTCATTGCCGCCAGCCAGATCGTCACCCCAGACAGCGCCTTCAACCGGTTCCTGTTTGGAGCGGAGAAGGGAAACCGGCTGGTTGCCGCGTGGTGGCTACCCCTTCTGTTTGGCTCACTTTTTCTTTTGAAATCTAATTTTTACGCATATACAGCCCTTGCCTTCTGGTTTGTCTGCATCACGGTGTGGCAGAACACGGAGCAGGCAGGCCGCGGCCCGCTCCTGCGCCGACTGGTCATCTTCTCCCTGCTCTGCCTGGCGCCGCTGGCGGTCAAGCGCGCCGCCGATATCCATGCCAACGGCTTCGACAGGCACGAAAAGATCGTCAGTATGCGCAACGAGCTTGCCAAGCCGATGCTCAACCCCGACAGCCCCGTGGAAAAGCTCCACTACAACATCTCGATGAAGAAAAAGGGGTACGGCGTCAAACGCCTGATCGAGAAGGATCGGTGGTTCGAGAAGACTTTCCGCAGCGCCTTCGGAGTCTACGGCTATTTCTCGATATCGGGCGGGCTCGGCTATTATGATGCTGTCAGATACACCGGTCTGGCATTTCTGCTGCTGTTCTTCGGATCAATCTTTCTCAGGGCCGGTCCGGCGCTCTCCCTCCAGGCGGCATCGGTCCTCGCTGTCGGCCTGGCCCTTGTCGCCGCCTCGTTCCATCATTCCTGGGTCAAGGATTTCCAGCCTCAGGGACGCTATCTCCTTCCCATTCTGCCCATGCTCGGCATGATCTGCGCCCGGACGAAGGATGTTGTCAGCGCTCGCCTGATCGCCCCGTTCCTGGTCGCGATGTTCTTTCTGGCGGCATACTCATTCGTTTTTGTCGGACTGGCCAATATCCCCAGGATTTCTCTCCCCTGACGGCATGGCTGGTCGTTCGCCAGCCGTGACCGCATCCCGGGACGGCTTCGCCTCCTGCAGGGCAAACCGACGGCCGCTGAACAGGTCGCGGGTGATGGTGACGGTCGCCTGCAGCCAGCGGTCGGCGGCGCGGCACTCTTCCCGCCCTTGTGTCTCTTCCCGACAGACCATCTGCCGCCCTCCCCCGTCGGCCCAGAACATTCCCGGAAGGGGGCGGACAACCGCATTGGGGGGCGGCACCGCCAGTCCCAGCACATTCCCGCCATCGAGGCCG
>WBUQ01000083.1 GCA_008933635.1 Desulfobulbaceae bacterium
CCCCCCCGCAGATACGGGAAACCGGAAAAACAGTCAGGAAGGCTGATTTTCTCGGCTTTTGCATCGACGACCCACCAGACCATTCTTGTCCATTGAACATAATCTATTTCACCCGCTCGGCCACTTTTACGTTTCTCTATAGTCAGGCTTCTCTGTTGGAAATCGGCAGACATGAGCTCATGACCTGGCCATCCATCCCCCCTCGGGCCATCATTTCCGGCATGATCTGATACCGTAAGCGGATGAATCCGGAGGTAGTCTTCCCGGCAATCCCGCTGTCGACGATATTCCACTGGATAATCTTCGGACGCCGGTAGACCGTTCTGAAAACTGATTGCCAGTCAACTTCAGCCCATCGACATTCCGAACAAAATACAGCCTAAGGATTAGGTATTATTTTAATGTATTGAGGCAATTCTCCCAAACTTCCGTCATGCCCGCGGAGGCGGGCATCCATGGACAGGCCTATTTTTCCATTCTTCCGAACAAACTCCTTGTTACTTTTCGGAAAAGCGGACAAAAACGATTTCAAGAATCCTGCCTCCCCAGCAATTTAAGAGTTATATCTGCATGTTAACTATAGACACGAACGGAATACTTATTGCATGTTACTTTGTCAGAATATCTCTGGCAGGACGACTCACCTGGCGGAACCCGATTTTTTCAGTACCCGTTAATAGTGGCTACTTCTTACCATCACCTTCAGTAGGGGGGTAATTATGAAAGGCACTATGGGAATAATCACAGCGTGTTGCACTTGCCTCCTTTTTTTGAGCTCGAGTCCCTGTCTTGGAGTGCAGCTCTTTCTGGACGGATATGATCCTGCTCCGGCTGCCGGTAACGATTTGAAGAACATACAGCGCACACCTGATACAGGTCCTCCAGGTTCCTGGGCGCTATGGTCTTCTCATGACAGTCTGTCGACAGCTCAAACAGCAACAGCGCTTGACGGAATATCGGCCGCCGTAGAAGTGCCGCCGGATTCTGCGATGGACTATCAGGGGTGGCTTGGAGGGAATGAATATACAGGCCGTTTCCTACTGCAATGGAGCATCATTGTAGACACAATTTCTCCAGATCCTGACGATCTGGGTCTGTTTTCGGTTCGTTTTCCGACAGCCACGAGTGGCATGCAGATCCTCCTCAGCTTCATGAACGACGGCAGGCTGATTACATTTGATTCAAATCCCCACTTATTTGGACTTGATAGTATCGTGCCGGCAGGAACTTATCTCGCAGATACTCGCTATGATGTCGACTTCATGTACGACCTTATCGAAGACACATACAGTGTTTCGATGAATGGAGTTCTTGTAATAGCAAACCGGCTAATTCCGGACTACCTGGACAGGACATCGATCGATCAGTTTGGGTTTGATATCTCTCAGTCAATTCAGCTTGATGGCTCTCCGCTCCCGGCGGGGAACAAGTACTATGTAGACAATATCAGTCTCTCTCATGAACCTGTTTACGAACCTGTTCCCGAACCCGCCACCATATTGCTTTTCGGCACAGGCATTGTCTGCCTCGCCGGTTCCCGTCTGAGAAGAAAGAACAAGTAGCTCCAGCAAAATCATTCCTCCCACCTGGGCAGTGCCTGCCCAGGTCCTGCCATTCGAACTCTCATGTTCGGCAAACACCTCCTGTACATCTCCTCAGCGGCAGTTTTCCTGCCGAAGAGTTATCCTGCCCCCGTTTATCTTGCAGGGCGCATAGAAGGAAACCGGACGGGTTGACACCCTGTTGAAGGAGATGTGCAGAAAATTTTGCAAGATCGGGTTGAAACGACTACGATGGGAGTCGTCTCCGGAAAGTTTTCCATCAGTAAACCGAGATCTTAGGGCAGCCGGGAGAGCCAGGCGCGCGTCTCACCCGTCTCACCAAGACCGGCGAGAGAAGTACGGCAACCGGGTGAATCGCCATGAGCACCTGGGAGTGTTCCGTGTCAGGGGCGGTGCGGATACAGGCTTGAATCCTGTCAATCAGACATTAGAGGGAGAAATATGACCAAGCGGGGCACGTTGCCAGACGTCATCGACCGTCTGGAGCCAAAGGAGCGCAGAGGCCTGATCGTGGTCATCACCGGCAACGGCAAGGGCAAGACCACCTCGGCGCTCGGCATGGCCGTGCGCGCCTGCGGCCACGGACTTCGGGTATGCATCATCCAGTTCATGAAGGGCGATCTCTACGCCGGCGAGTGGGACGGCATCAAGCTGCTCGACTGCGCCATCGAACTGCATGCCACCGGCAAGGGCTTCTGCGGCATCCAGGGCAACCCGTATCCGTGGGCCGAACACCGGGCCAATGCGCAGGACGCCATAGACCTGGTCCATGAGAAAATGAACTCCGGCGGCTTCGATCTCCTCATCCTCGATGAAATCAACAACGCCGTCCAACTCAGACTGGTGGATCTCGAACAGCTGCTCGCGATCCTGCGCGCCAAACCTCCGCTCATGCATCTCATCCTCACCGGTCGCGACGCCCACCCGGAAGTCGTCGAGTTGGCCGACACGGTCAGCGAGGTCAACGAGATCAAACACGCCTACCGCAAGGATATCGAACCCCAGCCGGGAATAGATTACTGATCCCGCATGTCGGGGAGCATGCTGCGAGGGTTCCATCAGCTGAAATATCCGTCTGTCGGCCAGGAGGATACAACCCGGCGGGAATCCCGATCATTTGATGCCGTGCTTGACCGCAAAGCGCATCAGTTCAGCCGAGCTCTTGAGTCCCAATGCCTCCATCATGCTGTATTTATGGAACTCGACCGTCCTGGCGGAGATCCCGAGCACGGCGGCGGCCTCTTTCACCGAATGGCCTTCGGCGATCAGCTGCAGTACTTCGCGCTGCCTCGATGTCAGTCGGGCCAGTTCCCCTTCCGGCTCTCCACCCCTTGGCCGGTTTCGCTGATAGCTGAGCAATTCACCGGCCAACAGAGGGGTAATGTAGGTTCTCCCCTTGAGGGCGCTGCTGATTGCGGTCAGCAATTCCGAGGGAGCCGAATGCTTGAGCACATAGCCTGACGCTCCCGCTTCAAAGGCGCTCGCAGCGTAGGCGACATCGAGGTGCATGGTGAGAAAGACGACGGCGATCTCTTTGTTTCTCTTCTTCAACTGCCTGACCGCCTCGATGCCGTTCAACAGCGGCATGGACACATCCGCCACCACGACGTCGGGCATCAGCTTGTCCGCCGCCTCGAGCAGGGCTCTGCCATCCTCGACGATCCCGACCAGCTGATAGTCCGTTTCAAGCAGGACGCGCAGCCCCTCGGCCACCATGCGATGGTCGTCAGCGAGCAGTATTCTCGGTTTTTTCATATTCCCCTCGGTGCAAAGGAACCGACAGCGTGATCACCGTTCCACGCCCCGGCTCGGAATTGACGGTGAATTCCCCTTCGACGTACTGTACCCGCTCCCGCATGCTGGCCAGCCCGATGCCAGGTGTATGACGGGCGCATCTGGGCTCAAAGCCGACGCCGTCATCCTCGATGATCACCAGCAATCGGCCGGCTGATCCCTTGAGGAAGATGTCGACGCGCCGGGCGCGGGCATGTTTGGCGATGTTGCGCAGGCCCTCCTGAATGACGCGATAGACACACAAGGCCGCATCCTCGGATATATCCTCCGGCAAGGTTTCGTAGCGGCAGTTCACCTGAATATCTTCCCGGTCGGAGAAGTTGATGCTGAGCGAATTGACGGCCCTCTCCAGTCCGAGGTCCTTGAGGATCGCCGGGTGCAGTTCTCTGGAGAGGGCGTGGATATCATCGGAAAGATTGATCACCTGCTCCTTGATGTGGCCGATCCTGTCCCGTAGAGGGGCCGGTTCGAGGTGCGCCGAGTGGAGTTCGAGGGTGCCCGTCTCGATGGCCAGCGCTGCCAGGCGCTGGGCATAATCATCGTGGAATTCCCGTGACAACCGGCTCAGCTCCTCTTCCTGGGAGGAGATCAGGCGGCCGGCCAGCGTCTGCAGTTCGCTCTGGCTCTCCCGCAGAGCGGCCTCTGCCCTCTTGCGCTGCCGCAGATTGAACACCAGGCCGACGATGAGGACCGTCTGCAGGGTCAGCAGGATGACGACGCCGACGATATACCGTTTGTACATATCCCAGATCGTCGCCTCGCGAAAAAGGATGATGCTGTCCCTGGGCAGGAGTTTTTCGGCGATATTGTGCCGTTTGAGCAGCCGCCAGTCATATTGGGTGATGGAGATGTCGTCGGTGCCGGTGAGGAGTGCTTCTTCTTGAGACTGGCCGCGCAGGATGCGCAGGGCACTCTCCGCCGCCTTTTTCCCTTCGAGACGCAGAGAAATCAGCGAACCGCCGATGATGCCGTCACCCATGTAGGATTCATAGAGGCCGAATATCGGCCGTTCGGTATGGGCGGCTATTGATTGCAGCACCATCCGTGGCACGTAACTGCGGCCTTTGCCGTCGACGAACAATGTTGAATAGAAGATGACCGAGTCCGGGGGCAGTTTCTCGCACCATGCGAGGATATCCCCCAGAGGCATGCCTGTGAGGTCGACGAACTCCACCTTGTGTTTCATCTTCTCGAGAGCGCCCCGGAGGGCGGCAGATCTGGCTTGATCGTTTTCAAAGGCCCCGGAAATCAGCGCCGCGTGTCTGGTGCCGGGTTTGAGACGAAGCGCCGATTCCACCAGACGCTCTGACAATGCAGCCGGCTCCAGCACCCCGCTGCATCTCACCCTGAGAGGCGAGGCGAGAATACGGTCTTTCAGTGACTCCGGAATGGAGCACATGACGATCGGGAGGCCGGAAAACAGGGTATCACCGTACTCCATCAGAAAAAATGCCGCCGGCACGTCGACGCAGATGATCAGATCGATTTTTCCCCTGTCGTAACGGTTCTGCAGGAGGTTGGCCAGCGCAGTCCGTTGCGGGACATCGCGAAATCGGGAGAGGTCGAGGTATTCGGAATAGAGCTGGACCGACAGCCGGGTCTCCCTGGCCAGCTCTTCCGACAACCCCTGTTCCACCATCTTGGTGGCAGGGAAATCCCGTGGCTGGGAAAAGAGGATCACGACCCGTTTGTCATCGCCGGCCGGATCGGTCTCGGCTGCGATGACATCGGTGCGCCCGACCAGGAATACCGTCGCAACCCACAGGACGATGTGGGCGACGCTGCGGGCAAAGGTTTGTCGCGAGTTATTTCCTGGCATGCTTTATCCGCTCTGGTTGGTGTGCTTTTCCGCTTCTCTGAACAGGTAACAGTATACTACAGGATGTGGGCGGAAAAGGGAAAACCGGGCACACATCCGGCCGCATCTCCATCTAGGCGATCACGGCAGGCGAATCGGTCGTCGAAGTCAGTTCGACGGTTCGACCGGACAGGACATGATGACGACGGAAAGCGGGAGAGAGGGAAACCGGTGTGCGGTCCCGGTTTCCCTCTCTCCGGCAGCGCGTCATTCAGGGTGCTGCCTACTCAATCTCCTCCAGGCTTTTGCCGCCGGTCCGCTGGCCCCAGAGCAGCAACGGGATGATCGGCAGAAAGAACAGGATGGCGACCGAGGTGAAGATCCCGGCAAATCCATAGGCCTGATGGATCAGGGGTATCAGCGGCTGCGAGGCGGATACCGACAGCCTGGCCAGGCCGTTATGGAAGCCGGTGGCGGTGTTGCGCATCCGCGTCGGGTAGGATTCGGCGGTATAGGAGAACAGGATGAAGTTCAGGGCCATGTTGAAGACCGTGACGGTGAAGCCGAGGATCGTCAGCATCATCAGGCCCTTCATGCCGCCGAAGACAAGGGCGGTGGCCGCCGCCAGCACGCCGAGGACGGCCAGCGGGGTCTTCCTGCCGCCCATGTCGGACACCAGCGAGTTCAGGAAACAGCCGAGCGGCACGCCGATGCTGATGACGGTCATGGCGGTGAGGCTTTCCTTGACCGTGAAGCCGAGCATCTTCAGGAGTTGGGTGGTCCAGGTTGTCAGCAGGAAGCCGGCCGGGGTGATGCAGACGAACAGCAGCATGATCAGCAGGGTCCGCCCGATGTACTTCTTCGTGAACATGCCGGTCAGCACTTCCATGACCGAGATCTTGGGCTGAACCGACCTTGCGGCTTCGGAGAGGTCGATGTCCTTGCCGGTCAGGTAGGTGATGACTTCCTCTGCTTCCCTGACGCGGCCATGGGCCACCAGCCAGCGCGGCGATTCTTTGAGATACCTGAGGCCCAATAGGAAGGGAATCACACCGAGACCGCCGGCGTAGAATATCCAGCGCCAGGCATCTTCAGCCATCGGGATGACCATCCGGCAGATCAGGGCCACCACCGGTACCGCGCAGAAACCGATTGCCGCCACCCGGCCCTGCCACATGCCGCGGGTCTGACACGGGGCCATTTCGGCGATATAGGCCTGGGATGTGACCATCATGCAGAACACGCCGAAGCCTGTCAGGGCCCTGAAAATGGTAAAGACGACAAAGCTGTCGGTAAAGCCGGTGATGATGGAGGAAACCGAAAATATGACGATGGAGATGAGGAAGGTCTTCCGCCGGCCGATGAGATCGGAGATTACCCCGCCCAGGAAGCCGCCCGAGGTCATGCCGATGAAGTACCAGAACAGGATGGTGGCGATATCCGTCGGCTTCAGTCCCCATGACTGGGACAGGGCCGGAGCGATGAAGCCGAAGTTCCAGTTGTCGAACTGCTCGAAAAAATATGCGGCCATGATGATGAAAAACAGCAACGCATGGATGCCCCGGACGGCAATGCCGTCAAAATAGTTGTTGACGAACCTGCCTTCGCGCTTGCCCACATCGGGTACGCAGGGGGTCGGATCGCTCAGCTCGAAATCCAGGAGCGGACCGCAGTGAGCTTCAGCTTTTTGCGTGAGTTCCATATCTTCCTCTCTTTGTCGTATTGTGAAATTGCGGGTGCCTTGATAACCACGGTTGAACACTATTCTTCCTGGAGAACCTACCCGCCCGTCGACCGATGAACCTTCCCCGCTTCTGCGCTCAGTTGAAGGGAACGCTGCTCCTGCAACAACCCGCAAACGTGCGAGGTTTGCACGTGGTTTAACGGGGACGGAGACCGATCAGCGCGATCGATCCCGCAAATCAGACCCTTCGTGGCATCGAATAACGGCGGGCTGCTTATCGGCTTTCGTTTCTGGCGGCTGTTTCGCCCTTATCACGGACAGCAGATCGACACTCCGGTCTGGAACTTCCTGTCGTTAACGATCAGCTTGATCTTGAACACCCCGTGCAGGCCGAGCTTGCTGATGTGGATCTTGATGTCGCGCTCGTCCTTCTCGAGGAACGCGCCGGAGCACATCGCCAGGTGCCAGGTGGCGGAGGTGTTGAGGAAATAGTTGTGGCTTTCGCCCTCCTTCTCCAGGCAGAGCATGGCCAGAGTCCCCTTCTCGAACCGGCCGTGGAAGACGAAGCGATCCTCGTCCTCCTCGATCAGGAGGTTGTGGAAACTCGGCGGCAATGCGAAAACCTCCTCGGTCTCCGGCACGGTGTCGAACTCCTCGGTGACCTCCAGGCTGCCGATCAGCTGGCCGTCGCCGAGCACCAGGTTATCGCCGTCGTGGTAGAGCGGCAGTTTCTCCGCCCGGTAGAAGTTGCCTTCGGTTTCGAGCTGGTAGAGCACCACGCCGTCCTTCTCCTCAACGGTGATCGAGCGCAGCTCCACGTTCGGGGACTGGGCGTCGAGGAAGGGGCCGAGCGCCTTGGCAGCGTAGCCGCCCTCGCGGCCGATGCCGCCGGAGTGGATCATGTAGTGGCCCTCGCCGTAGTACTCGACGTTGCAGATGTAGGGGGAGAAGAACTCCTGGCCGCGTTCCTTGCCGTACTGCCAGACCTGCTCGATCTCCATCTTGTCGGTGTTGATCCGGTAGCGGACACCGCGGGAGAAGTTGTTCCTGTTCTCGATATACTTCTCCTTGACCTTGGCGCGGTACTGGCCGTTGTCGAAGCACATCACGTCGCCGTCGGGGCAGACGACGCAGGCGTGCTGCTCGTACTGCCAGTCGAACCTGGTCAGGTCACCCACCGGCTTGAAGAAGTACTTGTCGACCATCTCCTGCGGCCAGCCTTCCGGGTCGCCGATGATCCACTTGAGGTCGCCGGTCTCGTAATCGAGGTTAATCACCGCGTCCTGATGCCGGCCGGAAAAGGTGAGGCTGTGGGTGCGCTTGTCGTACCAGACGGCGTTGTTGTGGAACCAGTCGTGGGCGTCCTGCGAACCGGAACCGCCGACGCTCATCGGCAGCACCCGGCGGTAGTCCCAGGTCTTGAGGATGTAGCCGGTGTTGCGGTCGAGCAGCACGCACATGTCCTCCACCGTGTCGCGGGAGAAGTCCTG
Source organism: Desulfobulbaceae bacterium (assembly GCA_008933635.1). Lineage (GTDB taxonomy): Bacteria > Desulfobacterota > Desulfobulbia > Desulfobulbales > Desulfocapsaceae > Desulfoprunum. The sequence goes on from WBUQ01000083.1 coordinate 8,329, forward strand.
GGTGAGGGCGAGGAGGTTGCCGTCCTCCATCTCGAAGTGGTCGTGATGGTAGTTGCCCGGCATCCGGTACTCCTTGTAGATCTTGCCGAGGAGGTTGATCTCGACCAGGCCGGTGCAGTTGTAGGGCATGTGGCAGAAACGGCTGGAGCCGGTGACGATGTTGCCGTTCTTCATCCGCTTGATGTCGAACATGGTGTTCTCGGTCAGCATCCAGCGGATGTCGCCCTTGTAGTCGTAGGCGACGGGCAGGTTCTTGCCGGCCGGGGAGAGGAACATGATGTTGTCACCGAGATAATCGAGCGAGGCCTGGACGTTGAGGCAGCGGCAGACATCCTCCGGCAGCTTGCCGGTGACGATGGTCAGGGTGGTGCTGCTGCCGTCAGGCAGGGACACGGTCACCTGGTTGGCGAAATCCTCGTAGAGACCAAGCACCGGCAGGACATGCTCGGTGGCGGGCTTGAAGGTGTGGGTGATGTTTTCCCGCTCGTAACGCTTGCCGTGGACGGTCAGGGTCGGGGCCACCGCGTCGGGGGTGGTGAACATCACCAGGGCGCAGAGGGGGTTGATCAGATAGGGGTTGACCACCACCTTGGGAGCGGCCAGGGTCGGCTTCTCGGCGGCGAAGGCGGCGAGAAACTCCTGTTCCGCCCGGTTCTGGCGGGTGATGAGGTGGTCCTGGCTGATATAGCGAATTGTGTTGCTCATGTTTTCCTCCCTGTTAGGCAAGTGCATCGATGGCACTGATGATGGCGGGTTTCTGTTTGAGCCCTTCCAACCGGCTGACCTCCAGGCCTTCCTTGAAGAACAGCATGGTGGGGAAACCCTTGACCCCGAGTCGCTCCTTCAGCTCCCGGTTTTCGTCGAAATCGATGATGTAGATCGGGAATTCCGGTTTCTGCTTGCTGATGTCCTTCAGCACGAAGGACAGCATCTTGCAGGGGCCGCAGGTCTTCGAATAGAACTCGATGAGTTTCGGTTCCGACTGGTTCAGTGCCCCGTATTCTTTTTCGGTAATTTCGGTAATCATCTGGCTTCTCCATTATTATCTAAGCGATTCAACATAGTTGGCGGCACTGTTGGCGGCGACGGCGCCGTCCGAGCAGGCGGTGACGATCTGCCGCAGGTGTTTGACGGTGATGTCCCCCGCCCCGAAGATCCCCGGGACCGACGTCCGCATGTGGGAGTCGGTCTGGATGCAGCCGGTGCGGTCGATGATGCCGAGTTTGGCGAAGGCCTGGGACGAGGCCGCAAAACCGATGTACTCGAAGACGCCGTCGCAGGTGACATAGCGTTCGGTGGCGTCTTCCCTGGTCGACCTGAAGCGCACCCCGGTCAGGCGGTCGGTGCCGGTGAACTCGAGCACGTCCTGGTAGGGGTAGATGGTGACGTTGGGCAGCTTGCGCAGCTGATCGCAGGCCTTGGGGTCGGCGGTGAGGTCGAACATGGTGACGATGGTCAGTCTGGTGCAGATGCCGGCCAGGTAGATCGATTCCTCGACCGCCGAGTTGCCGCCGCCGATGACCACCACCTCCTTGCCGCAGTACTGGGCGCCGTCACAGATCGCGCACCAGCTGATGCCGGAGGCGGCCCAGGTGTCCTCGCCGGGGACACCGAGCCGGCGGGGTACGGTGCCGGTGGCGAGGATGACCGCCCGCGCCCTGTAGACGGTGTTGCCCTCTTCGCAGGTGATGGTCTTCCACGGCCCGCCATCGGTGATGTCGATGACCGTCTTGTAGTCGAACTCGACCCCCAGCTCCTGGGTATGCTCGAACATCCTGATCGCCAGCTCGGCCCCGCTCAGCTTGCCGGCGCCGGTATAGTTCTCGACCTCGTTGGTATTGATCATCTGGCCTCCCGGTGACAGCCGGTCGAGCATCAGCACCTTCATATTGGCCCTGATCGCATAGATGGCGGCCGTCATGCCGGCCGGTCCCGCCCCGACAATAACGATATCGTATGTTTTTTCCATTGACGTGCCTCCCTGACCGCCTGTTGCGGTCAAAATGTGTGATACTGGGGTGAACCTCTGCAGCTGGATGAGCGACCTTCTCGAGCGTTGTGGGCTGAAAAGCTTTTTTCGGCGGAGCCAGACAGTCATGCCGTCAAGGATGGCTCCCGGCGACAGATCCACGTCCGTCCTGCTCATGGTCCGATTAAATAAAAATCCGGTAGTGGGAACAACTCGGAAACTTACGAGGTTTTGCGTTTAAATTTTCGAGGAGAGAAAGATGAGGTTGTCAGGCAACGGCCGGCCGGCCGGCCTGGACAATCTGGGGAACAGAGGCGCGGGAGAGGCTGCAAGCGCGGGCAAGATGCGGTTTGCTCGCAAGGCCATGGCGATATCGATAAAGGAAGGGAGTGGCGGTGAACGGATTGCGGGCGCAGAATCATCTACTCCGGCATTTCCGGGGCCGTGACAGGGCAAAGCGAGGAGGGCAAACCGGATATCAACGGGGACTATTCCATCACTGCAAGGTCAGCAATCCCTGACACGGCAGAATGATTCCCTGGTACAATAGACCATGATGACTGAAAGAGCGGTACTCACCAGAAACCAGATGAACGCCGAAGAGTAGGCTGCACTGTTGTAGATCCTCGCCCCGTTCGACACGACCCCATCCCAGTGGGAATCGAGGATCCTGCCGAGAGCCGGCTGCATGACGGCGGCAATGCCAAGGACCGACATGTTGACCACACCTCCCGTCGCCCCCGCGGTGCCGGGATGGTTGACTTCCCGGGCAAAGGCGAAACCGATGATGAGCGCGCCGGAGGTAAAGCCGATCGCCGCCAGCAGTGGATACAGCAGCTCATAGGGCAGCTGGACGAACAGAAATACCGCCCAGAGCAGGGTAGCGAGAATGACACTGACGAGATAGGGCAGCCTGCGGATTCCCAGCCGGTCCGACAATGCCCCCAGAAATGGCCCCCCGATCGCCCAGGCTACCAGCATGGTTGAAGTTATCGAGGCCGCCCGCGAACGTTCCAGGTCATAGACCTGGGTCAGATACGGCACCCCCCAGAGTCCGGCGAAGACCAGGACCGGCGCCGCCGAAAAACCCCCTGCGAAAAACAGGAGCCACGTATCCTTTCTGGCGATGACCGACCTGAGAGCGGCAACGGCAGGAAGACTCCCGTTCTGCTGAACCGAGGCATGGGCGTGACTCGCATAGCCATACGCACTCGGGTCATCACGCACCACCAGCCACATGACCGCCGCAGTAACCAGGGCGACGATTCCGCTGGCAGCCATCGCCGTCCGCCAGCCTGCGGCCGCCACCGCCTCCGACAGCGGAACACCCGCCAGCACCCCGCCGATATTGCCGAACAGGAGCGCTACCCCGGTGACCGTTGCGAATTTATTGGCCGGGAACCAGTGACCGGCGAGTTTCATGCACGTCACGAAGGCGACCGCAACCGATGCCCCGATGAGAAACCTGCCGGAATACGCGAACCAGATGTTTGGTCCCCAGGCAAAGATCAACACCCCGAATCCGGAAACAAGACATGCAAGAGAGCTGAGTCGGCGAGGCCCGATTTTATCGGCAAGCAGACCGCTGGGGATCTGCATGGCGGCGTAGGAATAAAAATACGCCGCGGAAAGATTTCCCATCAGGGCCCCGCTGATATGAAAATCGCGCATCAGTTCGTCCACCATGACGGCAGGGGCCATCCGCTGAAAAAAGCCGAGGAGATACAGCATCGCCACAAGGCCCCACATCAACCAGCCCAGCCATACAGGAGAATAGTTTTTCATATCGGTTGCTTATCTGTATTGTATCATGAAATTCGTTTATCAGGCTTTCGCGGACTGCAGGATAGTTCCCGGTGCAGAAAAATGCTTCCCGAGTCCCCACGCCCTGTTGCGACGGTCGAACCTGGTGCAGAGACAAACCGGGTCAGAAGCGGCCTCTCCCTCACTGCCGCCCCGGCTTCTTCCCCTGGTCGGGGCGTTTGTACCAGAACCCGCAGAACCGGGGCGAACGTATGGCAAACGGCATGAGCACCATGAAGAGTATCCAGCCGACAATCTGCACGTCCGAATACCAGCGCAGTTTCCGGGCTGATGTGACAACGGGCGGGTCGGTGATGATGGCAAAACGCTGTCCCCGGGCACGGCCCCATTTTCTCAGCTGACGTGACAGCAGCACTTCCTCGGCGGCATAGAGCCTGAGGTCAAAACCGCCCACTGCCTGGAAGGCGTCGCGGCGGCAGAAGAAAAAACTGCCGGCCGCCGTGCGGGTAATCAGGGAAATCCGTTTCCAGAGGCCGATGGCCAGGCGACCGACCGCACTGGTTTCGCCTTCGAAACGGACCACGGCGCCGCCGCCGACGCAGCGTCCGTCGCGGAGCTGGCGCAGTGCCCCGGTCAGCAGCGCCGCCTCGATCCGGGTATCGGCATCGACAAAGACCAGATACTCCGCCATGGTGGCAGCGGCCCCGGCATTGCGGGCCCGGGCGATCTGGTTGACCGGTTCGAACACCACCCGGTCGGCCCCGCCGGCTCTGGCCACCGCGGCGGTATCATCGCTTGAATGGTTGTCCACCACGATGCACTCGCCGGGAAAGTCCTGTGCTGCCATGGCCCGACGCACGGCAGCCAGGGTGACGGGCAGTTCCTCCGCCTCGTTGTAGGCGGGGATGACAATCGCGTAGACGGGCGATGTTATGGGCATATATCCCCCGTGCGGTGCAGGCCTGAAGTGGCGAAATCGTCGATCACGGACAGGGTGGCGACAAAGGGTGGACAGCGGCAACACCGAAACGGTCGGGGCCAGGAACGTCTTCGGCGAGGCTGTGGCGTGCTGATGCGGCGCGGTCGCTCACTTCCGGCTTCCGAGAGGTTCCGTTCCAGTACAGGGACGACCAATCCAGTGCTCCAAAATTACGCTTTCAGGACAGATCTTGCAATAATTTTGCTTCCATACCCGCAGCGCAGGCAGGCAGAGGCCCCACGGAGGGCGACCGATCGCCTCCGGCAGCGACGGACTCCGGGAAGCATGCCGGTCGTCTACGGTCGGGCTCCGCAATGCGGTTTTTCCCGGTCGTGGGGAATTTCGGGCTGGAATAAAGACTGACGATGCTATTACACTGAAACTGGTGAAGGCGCAGAAGAGCCTGTGATCGCCGGTCATATCCGCCAGACGACGCGAAGATACGGGGAAGACGTCCCTTTGGCGGACTGTCTTCGTGCGGCAGATGCACGGAAAGAACCTGTACGGCACTCAAACATGAATGGAGGCGATATGTTGACATTAACCGTGAACGGCATGAAAAAAGAGGTCGATGTCGACCCCGGGACTCCGCTGTTGTGGGTTCTGCGGGACAACCTCGGGATCACGAGCGTCAAGTACACCTGCGGCATCGCCGAATGCGGCATGTGCACGGTCCTCATCGGCGGGGAGGCCAGACGCTCCTGTGCCATTGCCGCCGGGGATGTGCAGGGGAGCGCGATAACGACCATCGAGGGCTTGGCCGACGACCATCCGGTCAAGGTCGCCTGGATCGAACAACAGGTCCCCCAGTGCGGCTATTGTCAGCCCGGCATCATGCTGCAGACGGTGGACTTCCTGTCACGGGTCCCCAGCCCGTCCGAAGCGCAGATAGGCGAAGCCATGGATAATGTCATCTGCCGGTGCGGTTCGCATCCGAGGATGAAAAAGGCCATCGCACAGGCTGCGGTATTGACTGCCAGCCAGGGAGGTTGAGCCATGAACGACGACATGACCAGAAGATCATTCCTCAAGACGGGCAGCCTGGTGCTTGCCGCCACCGCCATTGCCGGCCCCTCGGGCCTGTTCAACGCCTCGCCGGTGGAAGGCGCTTCCGGGATCCCGTTCAAACCCCATGCGTTCCTTGAGATCGGCACCTACGAGACCGTTACCGTCTGGGTGGGCCAGACCGACCTCGGGCAGGGTACCCACACCGGCCTGTGCATGGTTATCGCCGACGAACTGGATGCCGCCTGGGAAACTGTCCAGGTCAAGATGGCACTTGCCGCAGAGCCGTTCAAAGACCCGCTGTGGCACGCGCAGCTGACGGGGGGGAGCAGCAGTTTCCGCAATCGCTGGGACCTGCTCCGCACCGTCGGTGCCGCCGCGCGGCAGATGCTGGTTGAGGCTGCCGCCGAGCAATGGGGAATCCCGGGCACTGACTGTGTTGCCAGGGAGGGCAAGGTCTTCCATCCGGACGGCTCCAGCCTCACCTACGGGCAACTGGCCGAAGCGGCCGGGAAACGCCCGGTCCCGGAGAATCCTTCGCTGAAAAAGCCAAAAGATTACCAGATCATGGGAACGGACAGGAAACGGCTGGACATCCCCGACAAGGTGATGGGGAAAACGGTCTACGGAATCGATTTCGCCATGCCGGGCATGTGCATCGCCGTCGTAGCCAGGCCGCCCCGCTACGGGGCCCGTCCCGCATCCCATGATGCCAAGGCGGCCATGGCCGTCACGGGCGTGGTGCAGGTGGTGCCCCTCGAAGACAGGATCGCCGTTTGCGCGGAAACGACCTATGCCGCCATCCAGGGACGCAATGCCCTTGATATCAAATGGTCTGACGGTTCCAGTCCGGACCTGAACGATGAAACGATAGCGGCGTTTTTCAAAAAACAACTCGATCAGCCGGGGGCGGTGGCCGAAGAGAGCGGCGACGCGGAAAAGGCCCTGACGGAAGCGGCCCGGACCCTGGAGCAGTCATACACCCTCCCCTATCTCTCCCACGCCCAGGTCGAACCGATCAACTGCACCGCCCACGTGGAAAAGGAGCGCTGCCGGATCTGGATGCCGACCCAGGGGCAGACCGCCACCCAGGAAACGGCATCCAGGCTGACCGGCCTCTCCCCGGAAAAGGTGGAGGTCATGACCCTGCCGGCCGGCGGAGGATTCGGCCTGCGCGGGGAGCAGGATGCGGTGGAGGATGCGGTCCTGCTGGCAAAAACACTCGACCGGCCGGTCAAGGTCATATGGACCCGCGAGGATGATTTCGCCAATGACCGGTTCCGCCCGGCGAGCCACTCCAGGATACGGGCCGGACTGGACAAAGACGGCCGGGTGATCGCCTGGTCGCACAAGGTCGCCGCCCCCTCCGTCATGTCCAGGGTGATGCCGCAGGCCGTGCAGAACGGGATCGATCCGGATGCCGTGGCCGGCATCGGGGATATGCCCTACTCCCTGCCGAACCTGCAAGTCAACTACGTGATGATCGACCTGCCCGTTCCGGTGGGATGGTGGCGTTCGGTGGGATACTCCTGCAATGTTTTCGCCGTCGAATCCTTCATCGATGAGCTGGCCCACGCAGCCGGCAAGGATCCGGTCAGCTTCCGCCTGGAACACATGGAAAAGGATTCCAGGCCCTATACCGTCCTGACCCGTCTCGCGGAGAAAGGGAGATGGGGCAGCCCGATCGCCAGCGGCAGAGCAAGGGGGGTTGCCGTCGTCTCGTGTTTCGAATCGGTTGTGGCCCATATGGCGGAAGTGTCGGTGGGGGAAAAGGGCAGGATCACCGTGCACAGGATGGTCTGCGTCGTGGACTGCGGCACCGCCATATACCCCGATGCGATCCGGGCGCAGGCGGAGGCCGGAGTTGTCATGGGACTGAGCACGGCGTTCCATGAACGGGTCCGGTTCGCCAACGGCGGCGTGAAGACGACGAACTACGACGGCTATCCCGTTCTGACCATCTCCGAAGTTCCCGAGATAGAGGTCCATATAGTCGAAAACCCCATCAAGGCCGGAGGAATCGGCGAACCCGTCTTCCCCTCGGTCACCCCTGCCGTCGCCAATGCGGTTTTCCAGGCCACGGGGGTACGGCTGAGGGACCTGCCCTTTCAGAAGGATTTGCTGCTGAAAGGCTGAAAAAGTCGAACTTGATAACGTAGATCGATATTTCAGTCCCGTTTGGCACTAAAAAAGGCCAACCCATCCTCTGGCGGGTTGGCCTTTTTCGATGACAGCGGCAGGCTCTGAGAATGCCACAACCACGGTTGCCTGTTTCGGACTATCGCATGGCAATTAATCCGAAATGCGCTTGCCAGCCTGACATGCGGCGGCATTTCTTCAACATCGCCGGTTCCTTCCTTCCAATCAACGTTTCATTCCGGTATTGTTTCAGCATGGATGCCGTTTCCGATGCCGGTCCGCAGCAGTCGCCTTCTCCGAATCGCAACCGATTACAACTTTTTTTGCCAATTCGCTTTGACAAGAAAGGGAGAAGGCCCTATTCTATTTAACGTTTTTCTTAAATTCACAACAAGACAGAACAAATCATTCTATTCCAGGTAGTTAAAATGCGCACACTGATGCACCGTTCAGTCCTGGCCTGCCTTTTCGGCTGTTTCCTGCTCCTGCCTTCCCTGTCTTCCGGACAGGATACCGGTGCACCGCCGGAGGTGCCGGCGGTGTGGACCGCCGAACGGGCGGTCGACTTCGCCCTGGCGAACAGCCCGGACAGCCGGATCGTCCTCGAACGGATCACCTCGGCCGAGGCCCAGGCGAGGATGGCCGATGCCGCCGACCTGCCGGTCGTCAACCTCTCGGGCGCCTACAGCCAGACAGACAACCCGATGTACTCCTTCGGCAACATCCTCAACCAGGGCGCCTTCGACAACAGCATCGACTTCAACGACCCGGGCCGCACCGACAACCCCCAGCTCAAGGCCGAAATCCAGTACCGGCTTTACAGCGGCGGCAAGGACACGGCCGATCGGCAGGCGGCGGCCGCCCGGGTCGACGGCGCCGCCATTGATCGCACAAGCCTCTATCGCCGGCTCGCCTTCGAGGTGGTGCGCGCCTTCCATACCATTGTCCAGGCCGAGGAGATGACCGCTGTCCGCATGGAAGCCCTGAAAGCTATCACCTCCTCGCTCGAGGTCGCCCGGGCCCGTTTCGAGGCCGGCACCCTGCTGCAGGAGGACCTGCTGACCATCGAGCTGCAGCAGGCCACCGCCAGCGAGAGCCTGATCGCCAGCCGTCATGCCGAAGAACTGGCGAGGCGCCGCTTCCTCAATCTGCTCGGCCTGCCGACGGGCGAGGTCAGGGTCGATTGCAGCACCGGCTTTCTGCAGGAGTTGCCGGCAACGGTTTCAGCCGCCGGCCGCCCGGAACTGGCAAGTCTCAAGGCCGCGATCCGAGCCGCCGAAGCGGCGGTTGCAGCGGCCAGTGGCGCAAAAAAGCCGACCGTCGATACCTTCGCCTCCTGGCAGCTGGACAATGGCACGATCCTCGACGACAACGGCGACTCCTGGATGGCCGGTCTGCGTCTGAACTACACCCTCTACGACGGCAACCACAGCAATGCCGCCATCGCCCTCGCCGAGTCGCAGCTCCGCGAGACCCGAGCCCAATTGGCCAGGACCGAACTGGCGCTGGACCTCGAGGTGCAGCAGGCCGAGCTCGATTACGACCAGGCCGGCCAGCGCCTGCAGGTCACCGAAAAGATGGTGGCGGCGGCCGAAGAGACCGCCCGCCTCAGCCGGGAACGCTTCCGCGAGGGAGTGATCCTCGCCATCGACCTGATCGATGTCGAGACCCGGCTGAGCGACGCCCTTGCCCGCCGCTCGTCCGCTAAATGCATGCACCAGATCGCCCGGGCCAACCTGCGCCGGGCCATGGGACTGCCGCAGTTCGCCGAAGCCCCTGCAACCGAGAAGGAGATTTCCCAATGAATCGTCACACGACACTTTCCCTCGCCTTGCTGCTCCTGGGACTGCCGATCCTGCTCGCCGGCTGCCGGGGCGAAGCCGAAAACGGCCAGCCGGCCGTTGCCCAGTTGCCGGCAGTCGACGTCACGGTCGGCAAGGCAATGGAGAAGACCGCCGCCCGCCAGGTCGAGCTGATGGGCTCGCTGCAGGCCACCGAGCAGGCCGAGATCGCCGCCAAGGTCAGCGGCAGCATCGTCGTGCTGCCGGTTGTCCTCGGCTCACAGGTGGAAAAAGGCGATCTGTTGGCGGAGATCAACGCCGGTGAGATCAACGCCCGCCAGCGACAGGCCAAGGCC